>NZ_BPRD01000266.1 GCF_022179745.1 Methylorubrum podarium | reverse complement strand
CCACGTCGTCGGCGGAGAGACGCCCGCATCCGGCGAGCATCAGCGTGCCGGCCATGGCCCGCACCTGATGATGCAGGAAGGAGCGGGCCGCGGTCGCGATCACGATCTCCTCGAACAGGCCCATCGGCCGGCGCGTCACGTCGAGCTGTTCGAGCGTGCGCACGGGGCTCGCCGCCTGACATTCCGCGGCGCGAAACGCGGAAAAGTCGTGGCGGCCGAGGAGGCGCTGGGCGGCGGCGTGCATCAGGCCGGCATCGAGCGGCCAGGGCACGTGCCAGACATGGGCGCGGGTCAGCGCGGCGGGGCTGCGGCGGTTGAAGATGCGGTAGCGGTAGTGCCGCCGGATCGCCGAGTGCCGCGCGTCGAAGTCTTGTCCGACGATCTCGGCGGAGACGACGGCGATCGGCTGCGGGCGCAGATGCGCGTTGAGGGCGTCGCGCACGGTGTCGGTGCGCCAGTCCCTCGCGAGGTCGAGATGCGCGACCTGATGGATCGCGTGCACCCCCGCATCGGTGCGGCCGGCGCAGGTCAGCCGCGCCGTCTCGCCGGAGAAGCGCGTCACGGCGGTCTCGATGGCGGCCTGCACGGTCGGGTCGTCGGCCTGCCGCTGCCAGCCGCAGAACGGCGCGCCGTCGTACTCGATGACGAGCTTGTAGCGGGGCATCAGGCCCCTCCGCGCATGTCCCTCCCCCCTCCGCGGGGGAGGGTGCCTGCGGAGCAGGCGGGAGAGGGGAGCGCCGCTTCCGGACAATGCGGAGCCGGCCCCTCTCCCGACCCCCTTCGGGGGCCACCCTCCCCCGCAGAGGGGGGAGGGGATACGCCGTGGCGCCCTCTCGTCACCCGAGCCGCGCTCCGGCTGCCAGCCGCGCGCCCCTCAAAAACGCCTCGCCGCTCGCGACGCCGCCCTTGCCGGCCCGGCGCAGTTCGAGGAGCCGCACGGCGCCCGTGCCGCAGGCGACCGTGCCGGCGGCATCGAGCAGCGTGCCCGGCGCGCCCGATCCGTCCGCGGGCAGCGCCCGCAGCACCTTCACCCGCTCCGGTCCCTTGTCTGCCCCTTTGCCGAGATCGGCCGCGAAATAGGCGCCCGGAAACGGCGACAGGCCGTTGATGTGGCGCGCGACGTCCGTCGCCGGGCGCGACCAGTCGATCCGCGCCTCCTCGTTGCTGATCTTGTGGGCGTAGACCACGCCCTCCGCTGCCTGCGGCGTGAAGCTGAGACCGTCCCGCTCCAGCGCCCGGATCGCCCGCCCCATCAGGTCGGCGCCGAGCGGCATCAGCGCATCGTGCAATTCGCCCGCGCTCATCCCCTCGGGAATCGGGACGCGCGCCTCCATCGCCACCGGCCCGGTATCGAGCCCGGCCTCCATTCGCATCACGCCGACGCCGCTCTCCGTGTCGCCCGCCATCACCGCCCGCTGGATCGGGGCGGCGCCGCGCCAGCGCGGCAGCAGCGAGCCGTGCAGGTTGAGGCAGCCGAAGCGCGGCGCGTCGAGGATGGTCTGCGGGAGCAGCATGCCGTAGGCGACGACGACCGCCACGTCGGCCCCGTGCCCGGCGAAGGTCCGGGCGGCCTCCTCGCTCTTCAGGGTCGCGGGCGTCAGCACGGGGATGCCGAGCGCCTCGGCGCGGGCATGGACGGGCGAGGGCTTCAGCGCCATGCCGCGGCCGGCCTTGGCCGGGGCGCGGGTGTAGGCGGCGACGAGGGCGTGGCCGTCGGCGTGGAGACGGTCCAGGGTGGGGACGGCGAAGTCCGGCGTCCCCATGAAGACGATGCGCATCCGGTCCCGTCAGGCGGCGGCGTCGCGCTTGGCGGCCTTGGTGAACTTCTTCATCACCCGGTCGCGCTTGAGCTTCGACAGGTGGTCGATGAACAGCACGCCGTTGAGATGGTCGATCTCATGCTGGAGGCAGGTGGCGAGCAGGCCGTCGGCCTCCTGCTCCACCGTCTCGCCGTCGAGGGTCATGTAGCGCACCCGGACGCGGTCCGGCCGCTCGACCTCGCCGTAGAATTCGGGGATCGACAGGCAGCCCTCGTCGTAGACCCGCTTCTCCTCGGAGGACCAGACGATCTCCGGGTTGAGGTAGACGGTCGGGTTCCGCGCGTTCTCGTCCTTCGAGGTGTCGATGGTGACGACGCGCTTGGCGACCCCGATCTGGATCGCGGCGAGGCCGACGCCGGGGGCGTCGTACATCGTCTCGATCATGTCGCGGGCGAGCGTCCGGATCTCGTCGGTGACCGCGCCCACCGGCTCGGAGATGAGGCGCAGCTGCGCGTCGGGCAGGATCACGAGGGGACGGACGGTCATGGCTTTCCGGGCCGGAGGGGGCGAGGCGGTGGGATGGGGTGAGGTCGCGCGAAAACGCGTTGCCCGATCCGGAGATAGGCGGCGGCGCGGGGGCGGTCAAATGGCGGGAACGGGTCCGGCGCCAGAGGGCCGGGGCCGCGGTCAGAGCCGCAGGCGCTTGAAGACGGGCTCGGGGATCGCGCCGATCACCGTCATGACGAGGCGCCAGACCTTGCGCACGTAGATCACGTCGCCCCCGCGCCCTTCCGCGGCGGCGTAGACGGCCTGCCCGACCTCGGAGGGTTCGGCGGTCAGGAGCGGCGGCAGGCGCAGGCCCCGCGTCATCCGGGTGCGCACGAAGCCGGGCTTCACCGTCACCACCCGGACGCCGCTCTTGGCCAAGCGGTTGCGCAGGCCGGAGAGGAAGGCGGTGAAGCCGGCCTTGCCGGCGCCGTAGACGTAGTTCGAGCCGCGTCCCCGGTCGCCCGCCACCGAGCTGATCCCGACGAGGGCGCCGCTTCCCCGCGCGGCGAAGCGCTCGGCGATGAGGCCGAGCAGCAGCGACGGCCCCAGGAAATTCGTCCGCATCACCTGCTCGGCATGGGCGGGGTCGCCCTCGGCCCGGCCCTGGTCGCCGAGTTCGCCGACCGCGCAGACCACGGTATCGGGCAGGGTCGGCAGTCCGTCGAGCCATGCGGCGAAGCCCTCCGTCTCGAGGATGTCGAGGCGCAGCAGCGCGACCTCGGCCCGGTGGCGCGCGGCGAGGTCGTCGGCGTTGCGCTTCGCCCGCTCGGGGTCGCGCGCCGCCAGCAGGATGCGCCAGCCGGCCTCGGCGTAGCGCGCGGCCACGGCGTGGCCGATCTCGGAGGTGGCCCCGACGAGGAGCAGGGTTCCGGCCATCACAATCCCAGGCGCGCGGAGAGGCGGGAGGCGAGCGCCCCGTCGGCGCCGAGCTGCCGCCGGAGGTCTCGGAAAGCGGGGAGGGCGGGATAGCCCGCCTCGAAGGTGTCGCGGCTCTGCCGGGCGTCCTTGGCGAGGTAGAGGCGCCCGCCCGCGGCGACGACGCTTCGGTCGAGGTCGTCGAGCAGGGCGAAGGTCGCCGCATGGGCCGGCAGGTCGAGGGCGAGGGTATAGCCCTCCATCGGGAAGGACATCCCGCCGCCGCCGGGGCCGAGCCGCTTGAGCACCGCCAGCGGCGAGGCGGTGCCGAGGCGGGCGACCCGGTCGAGGATCCCGGCCAGGACGGCCTCGGCGCCGCGCCGGGGGACGACGCACTGGTGCTGCACGAAGCCGCGGGCGCCGTAGAGGCGGTTCCAGGCCGCCAGCCCGTCGAGGGGGAAGAAGTAGCCCTGCCACGGCACGAGGCTCGAACCACCCGCCGTCGTCCCGCGGCGAAAATACAGCGCGTTGAAGGCCGTGACGGAGGCGCGGTTCAGGGTCCAGCCCGGCAGTCCCGGCGGCACCGTGAGCCGGCGACGGGCCGGGGTCGGAAACAGCTCGAGCCCGGCGGCGCGGCAGGTGTCGCGGCCGGCATGCTCGCCGCGATAGACCAGGCCGCGCCCGAGGGCGGACCCGCGGGCGAGGCAGTCGATCCAGGCGACCGAGTAGGTCGCCGCCTCGTCCTCGTCCAGCGCACGCAGCATCGCCGCAAGGTCGGTGGCGACGCGGGTCTCCTGGCGGATCCAGCCGCTCTCGACCGGCCGCAGGCGGAAGGTGGCGTCGAGGATCGTGCCGGTCAGCCCCATTCCGCCGAGCGTCATGGCGAAGAGCTCGGGCTCCCGGTCGCGCGCGCAGGGGCGCGGGACGCCGTCGGGCGTCAGCAGGGTCAGCGCCTCGACATGGGCGCCGAAGCCGCCCTCGCGGTGGTGGTTCTTGCCGTGGACGTCGGAGGCGATCATCCCGCCCAGCGTCACGAACTGCGTGCCGGGCACGACCGGCGGGAAGAAGCCCCGGGGCAGGAAGGTCCGGACGATGTCGGCGAGCGTCACGCCGGCCTCGGCCCGCAGCCGCCCGGTGGCGGGATCGAAGCCGCGCATCCGGTCGAGGCCGCCGGTCAGGCAGGTCGCGCGCAGGCCGACCGCCGCGTCGCCGTAGGCGCGCCCGCCGCCGCGGGCGATCACGCCCTGCCGGCCGCGCAGGAGCGCGGGCAGGGTCTCGGGCGCATCCGCCGCCAGGATCTCGCTGGCGGCGCGGGGATAGAGCCCCCAGCCGGAGATCATGCGCCGGCTATGCAAAGCCCGTCCCGCCTCGGCGAGGGCATGATTCGCCTGCATCGCCGGTCCTCAGGCGGGAACCGGGCCGACCGGCCCGACCGGTCCGACCACCGTGCCGGCCGCGCCGGGCATGGCCGCGGCCCGCTCCCGGCGCAGGATGCGCCAGATCAGCGCGAGCAGGAGGAGGAAGGGTGGGGCGGCCAGCGCGATCTCGACGGAGGACGCGGCCCGCGTTCCGACCAGGGCTTCGTGCAGCCCGCCGGCGACGAAGCCGTAGCCGCCCGCCATCCAGCCGAGCCCGAGCAGGGCGATCTCTTCGCCGCGGCTCGCCCGCCCGAGCAGATCCGGCAGCAGCAGGGCGAGGGCGACGCCGTAGAGCGGCAGGTCGTAATCGTAGGCGTAGGGGCTGACGAACAGGCTCGCCAGAGCGGCAAGCCCCACGATCTGCCGCGGCGGCATCCCGCGCCGGAGGGCGAGCGGGATCAGGCCGAGGACCGCCACGGCGATCGCCATCTGCGCGGCCAGGGCGACAGCGGCCGGAACATCGAGGCTGCGCAGCCACGCATAGACCGAGATCATGCGGAACAGAGGGTAGGCGCCCGCGGCGAGAAACGCCTTGGCCTCCTCGACGCCGCCGAGGAAGGCCGGCCAGATCGCCGGGCCGAGCACGGCGGTGGAGAGGGCGAGCGCCAGCGCCGCCGTCGCGGCGGCGACCGCGAGACATCCCCAGCGGCGCGTGACGAGGGCGCAGACCGCGAGCCCGACCGCGAGATGCGGCTTGATCACCATCAATCCGAGGGGCAGGCCGGCCCATGCCCGCCCGCGAAGGAGGCCGAGGCCGGTCAGCCCGGCGAGCGTTCCGGTGAGGAAGCCGTTCTGGCCGCCGGCCACGGCGACGAACAGGCTTGGCGCCAGCGCGACGACGACGGTCGCGAAGTGCGGGCCGGCGATCCGGCGCAGGACGAGCAGGTAGGCCGCGAGCGTCGCGCCGACGAAGACGAGGTAGGCGAGGCCGATCGGCAGGGGGGCGAGCGCCGCCACCACGAGGTTGAAGGGCGGGGGATAGGTCCAGGGCAGGAAGGCCTGATCGCCGGTCAGGGCCCGCTGCACCTCCAGCAGGGCCGGGAGATGGTAGGCCTGCGCGATGTCGCCCCGCCACACCATCCGGCCGGCGATGTGGAAGGCGTCGAAATCCGTGAGATCCTGAGCGGGGAGGAGTCCGGCGTAGCGGACCGCCTTGCTGAGCATCACCGCCGCGAGGCTCAGGAGGAGCATCCGCACAACGAAGGGCGTGGCGAGCCGCTCGTGAAGTCTCGGGTGTTGGACGCTCGCTGCGCGGCCGGGATCCGGTTCCGGTCGAAGATCCATCATGGTCGCGCCGAGACGGTCCGTGCGGGGAATACTGTCTTTCGGCACGGCCGCGCCGGTCCGCCCCCAGACTTGTCACGGCGCGCTTTAAGAAGCCGTTACGGCCTCCTCCCGGGACGCCCCCGTGTGCTGCGAAAGCCCCCCGTCAGAACGCCGTGCGGCTGCGGATCGCCGCCGTGAGCGTGCCCTCGTCGAGATAATCGAGCTCGCCGCCGACCGGCACGCCGTGGGCGAGGCGCGTGATCGTCAATTCGAGATGCTTGATCGACTCGGTGATGTAGTGGGCCGTGGTCTGGCCATCGACCGTGGCGTTCAGCGCCAGGATGATCTCCTTCACCCCCGGCTCGCTCGCCCGCTCCACGAGGCGGCCGATGGTGAGGTGCTCGGGCCGCACCCCGTCGAGCGCCGAGAGCACGCCGCCGAGCACGTGGTAGCGTGCCTTGACCGCGCCGGAGCGCTCCAGGGCCCAGAGGTCGGACACGTCCTCCACGACGACGAGGGTGGTGGGATCGCGGCTCTCGTCCCGGCAGATGGTGCAGGGGTCGCTGGTATCGACGTTGCCGCAGGAGTGGCAGACCACGATGCGGTCGGCGGCGATCCGCATCGCGTCGGCGAGGGGGCTCAGCAGGGTCTCGCGCTTCTTGATGAGCTGGAGCGCGGCCCGGCGGGCGGAGCGGGGTCCGAGGCCCGGCATCCGCCCGAGAAGCTGGATCAGGCGCTCGATCTCGGGGCCGGCGACGGCTTGGGGCATGCGGGTGCGGAACGGCTGTGGCTGAGGAGGGACGGCGGCGGCCTCCCCTCACATAGGCCTTCCGGCGGAATTTTGCCCGTTCAGGATTGCGACAGCCCGGCCGCTCCATGAGGAGCCGGCGTGCAAATTTAATTTGTACCCCTACCAAAGATTCGTTGACGGCCGCGGCCGGCATCGATCCATTGAGCCGAGCGGAGCGGAGAACCTGCGTGCGGCGGCCCTGACCGACCGCACGGACGCCTCGCCGACCATCACGCAGGGCCGGCGCCGAAGCCGGCGCCATTGCGACGCGATCAGGGCCGCGAGGGAGGAACGACCCGTGAAGACCATCGGTGAATGCAATGCGGCCCACGGTCCGGAGGCGATCGGCCTGACCGATCTCGCCGCCATGCACTGGAACCTCGAAGCGCCCCGTCTCTACGAGGAGGCCCTGCGCCGCGGCGAGGCGGAGCTCGCCCGCGGCGGCGCGCTGGTGGCCACCACCGGCAGCCATACCGGCCGCTCGCCCAAGGATAAGTACGTGGTGCGCGACGCCGGCACCGAGAACGAGATCTGGTGGGACAACAACGGTTCGATCACGCCCGACCAGTTCGCGACCCTGCTCGACGACTTTCGCGCCCATGCGCGGGGCAAGGAGCTGTTCGCCCAGGATCTCTACGGCGGCGCCGACCCAGCCCACCGGGTGCGGGCACGGGTCTATACCGAGCTCGCCTGGCACTCGCTGTTCATCCGCAACCTGCTGATCCGCCCCGAGCGCGAGGCGCTGGCGGGCTACGTGCCCGAGCTGACGATCATCGACCTGCCGAGCTTCCAGGCCGACCCGGCCCGGCACGGCTGCCGCTCGAAGACCGTGATCGCCATCGACTTCTCGCAGAAGATCGTGCTGATCGGCGGCTCGGCCTATGCCGGCGAGATGAAGAAGTCGGTCTTCACCTACCTCAATTACGTGCTCCCCGGTGCCGGCGTGATGCCGATGCACTGCTCGGCCAACGCGGCGCTCGACGAGACCGGCGACTCGGCCCTGTTCTTCGGCCTGTCCGGCACCGGCAAGACGACCCTGTCGAACGACTCGTCGCGAAAGCTGATCGGCGACGACGAGCACGGCTGGAGCCGGGACGGCATCTTCAACTTCGAGGGCGGCTGCTACGCCAAGACCATCCGGCTCTCGCGCAACGCCGAGCCGGAGATCTACGCCACCACCGAGCGCTTCGGCACGGTGATGGAGAACGTCGTCATCGATCCGCTCACCCGCGTGCCGGATTTCGACGACGCGTCGCTGACGGAAAACACCCGCTGCGCCTACCCGCTCGACTTCATCGCCAACGCGAGCGCCACCGGGCGGGCCGGGCACCCCAAGAACATCGTGATGCTGACCTGCGACGCCTTCGGCGTGATGCCGCCGATCGCCAAGCTGACGGGCGCGGAGGCGATGTACCACTTCCTGTCCGGCTACACCGCCAAGGTGGCGGGGACCGAGCGCGGCCTGACCGCGCCGGAGGCGACCTTCTCGACCTGCTTCGGCGCGCCGTTCATGCCGCGCCATCCGAGCGTCTACGGCAACCTGCTGCGCAAGCTGATGGCCGAGCACGGCGTCGATTGCTGGCTCGTCAACACCGGCTGGACCGGCGGCGGGGTCGGCACCGGGCGGCGCATGCCGATCCGCGTCACCCGCCGGCTGCTCACGGCGGCGCTCGACGGCTCGCTGGCGCAGACCGCGTTCCGCCGCGACCCGTATTTCGGCTTCTCGGTGCCGGTCGAGGTGCCCGGCGTCGAGACGCAGGTGCTCTCGCCGGTAGAGACCTGGACCAACAAGGCGGCCTTTGCCGAGACCGCCACGCGCCTCGTGACGATGTTCCGCGAGAACTTCACCCGCTTCGAGAGCCACGTCGACGCCGACGTGCGCGCCGCCGAGCCGGTCGCCGCCCCGATCGCGGCGTAACGAGCGCGCTTCCCCTCCCTCACGCGGGGAGGGGACGGTTCAGGGGGGCGGCGGCACCCCCGGCGTCATCGCGAGCGAAGGCGAAGCGATCCAGCGGCACGACCCTTCCGGAGAGGTCGACGCCCTGGATAGCTTCGCCTCGCCATGCCGGAGAGGGGACAAAAGAATCAGTCGACCTGGTCGGCGTAGACGGCCTCGGCGCCCATGCCCTCTTCGAGCATCATCCGAGCCCGCGCCCGCAGCTTCTCCGTCTCGCTCTTGAGCTGGCCGCAGGCCGCCAGGATGTCGCGCCCGCGCGGGGTGCGCACCGGCGAGGCGTAGCCGGCGTTGAAGACGAATTCGGAGAAGCGCTCGATCCGCTCCCAGTCCGAGCACTCGTATTTCGAGCCGGGCCAGGGATTGAACGGGATCAGGTTGATCTTGGCCGGGATGCCCTTGAGCAGCCGCACCAGGGCGCGGGCGTCGGCGTCGGAATCGTTGACGCCCTTCAGCATCACGTACTCGAAGGTGATGCGCCGGGCGTTGCTCAGGCCCGGATAGGTGCGGCAGGCGTCGAGCAGCTGCTCGATCGGGTATTTGCGGTTCAGGGGCACCAGCTCGTCGCGCAGCTCGTCGCGCACGGCGTGCAGCGAGATCGCCAGCATGGCGTTGGCCTCGAGCCCGAGCCGCTCGATCTGCGGCACCACGCCGGAGGTCGAGCGGCTCGGGCTCG
>NZ_BPRD01000265.1 GCF_022179745.1 Methylorubrum podarium | reverse complement strand
GCGGCGCGCCATCGCCTCCGGGGTGCATGGCCCGCCCCATCTGTCCTCGGCCTCCGCCAAGGCTGCCATGATGCCGAGCGTGACCTCGCTCGCGTCCGGCCGATCGGCGGCGGCGAAGCGCAGGTCGAGTCGGCGCAGTTCGTCGCTCAAGTGGCGCAGAGACGCAGAATTCCCGCTGAAAGCGCCGAAGTCGGCCATCAACAGCGTTGCGCCGCCGCGGCGGCACAGGCTCAGCGCATCGTGAAGGCGCGACCACCTCGAGCCCGGCCGATCCTGCCCGGTCTCGACGACCTCCGCGGCGAGGCGCCCGTGCCCGCGGACATGCCGATCCACCGCCGCGCGCTGGATCGCCAGCGCGTCCCCGGATCGGCCCGGACCGGGGAAGCCCGCGTAGAGATAGGAGATGAAGACGGTTGAGGGCATCTGAGCGTGGCCGGGATGCATCTGCGTGGCATTGCGTGGGGACGTTGTCCGCCGAGCCACGACAGGTCTCGATGTTTCAGGGTATCTGGTTGTCTACGACAACTGGAGAGCCATCAATATGATCACGGCTGCCGATAGGTTGCCCGTCGCCGTCGACCTCAAGCTCGGCGGCACGGTGCAGATCGGTTCGAACGCGCTCGAGGTGATCGACCTGCTGGAGATGTTCGAAGCCATCGGACGGACCGGCTCGATCAAGGGCTTCGCCGAGAGCCTCGGCCTGTCCTACCGCGCGGCCTGGGCGCGGCTTCAGGCGTACGAAACCGTCCTGGGACAGCCGCTCGTGCGCAAGACCCGTGGCCAGGGCTCGGAACTCACGGAGTTCGGGGCCGCGCTCTCGGAGGCGTTCACCTCGGCGCTCTCGGGACTGGATGCGAGCCTCGGACGCGAGACCCGCGCCATCGAGCATCGCCTGCGGCGTCTGCTCACCGGCCGCGGCGGAGCGCTGCGGCTCGCGGCGAGCCACGATCCTCTCCTGATCGAGGTTCTGCGCGAGATTCCGGCCGAGCAGGGCGCGATCGAGCTGTCGGTGATGGGGAGCAGTGCGGCGGTGAAGCTGCTTCTCGACGGCGGGGTCGATGCCGCCGGCTTCCATTGCGGCGCGCAGGCAACGGAAGAACCGGACAGTCCCTTCTCCGGCGTCAAAGCGAGCGCCGGGCTCGTGCCGCATCCCCTGTTCGAGCGCGAGCAGGGTCTGCTGCTCGCCCCCGGCAATCCGCTCGGCATCCGCGCTCTCGCCGACCTGACCGGGGACGGGGTGCGCTACGTCAACCGACAGCGCGGCTCGGGCACGCGCGACTGGTTCGACCGCATGTTGGCGGAGGCCGGTCTCTCGCCCTCCGAGATCCAAGGGTACGCCGTGGAGGAGTTCACGCACCAGGCGGTGGCGGCCGTGATCGCCTGCGGGGCGGCCGATGCCGGGCTCGGCGTGCGCGCGGCAGCCGAGCGGCTCGGCCTCGATTTTCTGTCGGTCGGCTGGGAGACCTACTATCTCGCCACGAGCCGATCGCTCGCAGCCCCGGCGCTGGAGGCGCTGGTCGCCACCGTCAGGGCGCGCGCGGCCCGGGCCTCCGGCTACCGCCCCGCCGGACCGGGCGTGGATTGAGTGCGGGACCGTCGGGTGTCTCCGAGGGGCCGCTTGAAACCCTTGGATCACGCGAGCCCGGGCCGTATCGGCGCGCTTTGCCGCGCCCCAGTTCGGGCGAGCCTCCGATGTTGTCGGCTCATACGGCTTCCGGTTGATCGCTTCGGTCTCATGGCCGTCATTGCGAGGCGAAGCCGTGGCAATCCAGGGCGCGACCTCTCCGGAAAAGTCGAGCCCTGGATCGCTTCGGCTTCGCCTCGCGATGACGGAGTGAGGCCAAACCCGGGTTGATCAGCCGGAAGTCGGATCACGTAACGAATTCCGGTTTCCGGCGAACGGTAACGACCGCGTTCGTTCCGGAGCACACCATGTCCACGCGCCTCATTCGTACCCTTGCCGTCCTGCTGCCAGCCTTGCTCTTGTCCGGCACGGCGCAGGCACGGCCCGTCGTCCTCGAACTGTTCACGTCGCAGGGGTGCTCGTCCTGCCCGCCGGCCGAGGCGCTGCTCGGCGAGCTGGCCGGGAACGCCGACCTCCTGCCCCTCGGCTTCCACGTCACCTACTGGAACCATCTCGGCTGGAAGGACACCGCGTCGTTCGAGGGCGGGATCGAGCGGCAGGCCGCCTATGCCGAGCGTCTCGGTGAGGGCAACTTCACGCCCCAACTCGTGATCGACGGACGCCGGAGCGTCGTGGGGTCGAGGCGCGTGGACGTCGCCGCGGCCGTGGGGCAGGCCAGGGCCGAGAGGGGCTCCGAAGTCGCGACGGCGGTGTCGCGCCGGAACGGCCGGATCAGCGCCAGGGTCGGCTCCGGTGTGGGCGACGCCCGCGTGATCCTCGTCGGCTTCGATCGATCCGTGCGCACGCCGATCGCACGGGGCGAGAACAGCGGGCGGACCATCCAGCAGACCAACGTCGTGCGCTCGCTGCGCACCCTCGGCACGTGGTCGGGCAAACCCCTCGAGTTCAGCGAGGCTGCGCCTGCCGGGCAGGACGTCGCCGTGATCGTGCAGGAACCGGGCGGCCGGATCGTCGGCGCCGCCCGTCTCACGCCGGAGGGCTGAAACGCCGACGCACGGAGAAGGCTTTCCGTACTCGGCGACAGGGGCGGGATGCTAGCCGCCCGGGCTTGAGCCTGATCGTCTGCCGGACGCGGAAAGAAAATCTCCGCGACGTGTAACCGCGGAGGACCTGCCGGCGAAACCGAGTGCAGTGCCACCCCCACGCTCGGCACGCACAGAAGGATGACCCCATGAGCACGTTCCTGCGCATCGCCTCCTCCCTCGTCCTCGCCACGACCCTCGCGACGGCGCCCGCGGTCGCGGCCGAAACCATGTCGAAGGACAGCATGTCCAGGGACTCAATGGCCAAGGACAGCATGTCGAAGGACGGCATGGCCAAGGACTCGATGGCGAAAGACGGGATGGCCGAGGACGGGATGGCCAAGGATTCCATGTCGAAGGACTCGATGTCGAAGGACGGCATGGCCAAGGATTCGATGAAGAAGTAGGCTCGCCCGCGACAGCATGGTGCGGGTGGCCCGGCCGGGCCGCCCGTTCCGCCGGCCCGTCCCCATGGTCTCCGGAACCCTCCTGCCCATGCCCGTCCGGCCGATGGCGTCATCGGGAGAGGCGTCGCTGTCCGCCGCCATGCAGGCGGCTCAGAACGGCGATGCCGCGGCCTATCGCGCCCTCCTGCGCGACTGCGTACCCGTGATCGCCGCCATGGTGCGGGCCAAGGGCGTGCGGGGGGCCGCCGTCGACGACGTCGTCCAGGAGACGCTTCTCACCGTCCATCGGGCGCGGGCCACCTACGATCCGGACCGGCCCTTCCTGCCGTGGCTGCGCGCCATCGCTCAGAGGCGAGCGATCGACGTCCTGCGACGGACCGGGCGACGCCCGCGCGAGGTCCACGACCCGCTCGCCTACGAGGCGGGCATCGACGACGGTCCCTTGCCGGGACATGCCCTCGATGTCGGCGAGCGAGACCGGATCCTGACGGCAGCCGTCGCGCGGCTGCCGGAGGGGCAGCGCCAGGCGATCGAACACATCGCCCTGCGCGAGCTGTCGCTCGACGAGGCCGCTGCCTCCACCGGACGGACGAAGGGAGCGCTGAAGGTCAACTTCCACAGGGCTCTCAAAGCCCTGCGCACATACCTCTCATCTGCCAAGGAGGGCACGGATGCCTGATCCGGCCAGCCACGAACAGCGCGTCACCGACCTCGTCGACGAACTGGCCCAGTCGCTCACGCCCGTCCGCCGGCTGCCTGGACCGGCGATGCGGACCCTGGCCTGGTGTTGCGCGGTGCTGGTCCTGGGTGCGATCCTCCTGCCTCTTGCCGATCTCGGCGGCTTGTGGGCCCGCCTCGGCGTGCCGGATCTGCGCTACGCGGCCCTGTGCGCGTTCCTGACCTCCGCGAGCGCCGCCTTCGCGGCATTCCAGAGCAGCGTGCCGGGGCGCAGTCCGGCCTGGGCGCTGCTTCCTCTCCCGCCGCTCGTCCTGTGGATTGGGTTCAGCGGTCTCGGCTGCCTGCGATCGTGGATCGCGCCGGCCGCCAACTTGGCGGAGCCCGAGGAGATGCGCGGCTGCTTCACGTTCCTGATGAGCGTGTCTCTGCCGCTATCTGTTCTGCTGGTGACGATGCTGCGCCGGGCCTGCCCGCTCCGCCCGAACCTGACGGCGGCCCTCGGCGGACTCGCGGCGGCGGCGGCGGCGGCAGCGCTCCTGGTGCCGTTCCATCCGCACGATGCCACCGCGATCGACCTCCTGGTCCATCTAGTCGCTGTCCTCATCGTCGTCGGCCTCAACGGACTGCTCGGCGGCCGCCTCCTCGATCGGACCGGCTGATCCGCTGACCGGAGGCGTGGCTTCGGCGTGCCTGCGACGCCGGCCCGAAAAGACAAAAAACACCTGTAACCGCGCCGCCCGACCCGACGAACTCCCTTCGGCACGGGGCCATCGCGACCCCATCGGGAGCGCGTGCCCCGTCAGCCGAAGAATGCCCTCAACCACGGGGAGCCGTCGTCCGGCATCCCCGCAGGAAGGTACCCATGTCCTCACCCCCACGGCGGACCGAGCGCCCGATTCATCCCCTCGCGGTGCGGATCACCCACTGGGTGAACGCGCTGGCCATGCTGATCATGATCACGAGCGGATGGCGCATCTACAACGCCTCGCCGATCTTCGGCGATTGGGTGTTTCCGAAGGCGATCACCCTCGGCGGTTGGCTGGGAGGGGCCTTGCAATGGCACTTCGCGGCGATGTGGCTGCTCGTCGCCAACGGCGCGGCCTACCTGACCTACGGTCTCGCCTCGGGTCACCTGCGTCGGCGCCTCACCCCCCTGCGGCCGCGCGAGATCGGGCGCGACTTCGTGGCGGCCCTGACGTTCCGGCTTCCTCACAAGCCGGGGGTCTACAACGCGGTGCAGCGCCTGCTCTACGTGGGCGTCCTGCTCGGCGGGATCGTCGCCGTTCTCTCGGGCCTCGCGATCTGGAAGCCCGTCCAGTTCGCGCCGCTCACGGCGCTGATGGGCGGCTACGACCAGGCGCGGGTCGTCCATTCCCTGGCCATGGCCGGCATCACCGCCTTCGTGGCGGTGCATCTCGCCCTCGTGCTCCTCGTTCCACGGACGCTGCCGGCGATGATCCTCGGCCGCGAGATCCATCTCGGCCCCAAAGCGCGGTGACGCCATGACGCTCTTCGACCGCTCCCGCCAACTCGTCCCCGCGCCCCGCGAGACGCGCCTCGCCCGGCCCGACCGGCGCCTCTTCCTGCGCGGCGGCCTCGCCGCCGCCGGCAGTCTCGCTCTGGGCGGCTGCGACCTCTCCGACAACCCGCATGTCGAGAACGTCCTCGGCGGGTTCTCGCGACTGAACGACCGCGTTCAGGGTGCTCTGTTCGGCGGGACCCGCCTGGCGCCGACCTTCGAGGTCGCGGACATCACCCCGGACTTTCCGTTCAACGCCTATTATCCGGCGAGCAGGATCCGGGTGATCGACGGCGCGACCTGGAAGCTCGAACTGTCCGGTCTCGTTTCCGACCGGACGCCGTGGACGCTCGACCGCCTGAGGGCGCTGCCCCAGGAGGGACAGATCACCCGCCACGTCTGCGTCGAGGGCTGGAGCGCGATCGGGCAATGGTCCGGGGTTCCGTTCCGTACCTTCCTCGAGCGGATCGGAGCCGATCTGACGGCCCGCTACGTCCGGTTCGATTGCGGGGACGATTACTGGACGAGCATCGACATGCCCAGCGCGGTCCACCCGCAGACGATCCTGGCCCTGGACTACGCCGGCGCACCGCTGCCGCCGAAATACGGCTTTCCGGTCAAGTTGCGCATCCCGACCAAGCTCGGATTCAAGAACCCCAAGCACATCATGGCGATCACCGTCACCAATGAATATCCCGGGGGATATTGGGAGGATCAGGGATACAATTGGTTTTCGGGATTATAGCATTTTCCAGATGCGATGACGCGGATCGGAACTCCGTCACCTCATCGCGGGCCTTCGGGAAACCGGGCCGATCGGGGCCGCCCTAGCGCAGCATGAACCGGTCGGCCTTGGGCGGTTCGCGTCCGCTCTCGCCGAGCGCGTCGAGGATCGCCGCGTCGGCCGCGTGCAGCAGGGCGTCGAGGGGCAGGTCGTTGGCGTCCGTGCCGAAGGGCTCCTCCAGCTCGTCGCCGAGCGCGTCGAGGCCGAAGAAGGCGTAGGCCACGAGCGCCGCGATGATCGGGGTCGACCAGCCGAGCGAGCCGGCGAGCCCGAACGGCAGCAGCAGGCAGTAGAGCCAGGCGGTGCGGTAGAGCAGCAAAGTGTAGGCGAACGGCAGCGGCGTTCCGTGGATGCGCTCGCAGGTCGCCTGGATCGCGGACAGGCCGGCGATCTTGTGCTCCAGGCTCGCGAACAGCACGTCGCTGAGCGCGCCGGCCCTCATCGCCGCGGCGAGGTCCCGCGTCAGTCCTGCGAGCGCCGCGTCGGCC
>NZ_BPRD01000264.1 GCF_022179745.1 Methylorubrum podarium | reverse complement strand
CCCGCGAACCACGCGCCGCCCCGGCGCGTGGTTCGCGGGGCTCGGCGGCAAGAACAACACCGGCACGAAGCTGTTCTGCGTCTCGGGCCACGTCAACAAGCCCTGCAACGTCGAGGAAGAGCTCGGCATCACCTTCCGCGAGCTGATCGATCGCCATTGCGGCGGCATGCGCGGCGGCTGGGACAACCTCCTGTGCTCGATCCCCGGCGGCTCCTCGGTGCCGCTGGTGCCGGCCGAGCAGATCATCGACGCCAAGATGGACTTCGACACCCTGCGCAACCTCGGCTCGGGCCTGGGCACCGCGGCGGTGATCGTGCTCGACAAATCGACCGACATCGTCGGCGCGATCGCCCGCATCTCGTACTTCTACAAGCACGAGAGCTGCGGCCAGTGCACGCCCTGCCGCGAGGGCACCGGCTGGATGTGGCGCGTGCTGACCCGCATGGCCGCCGGTCGCGCCCAGAAGCGCGAGATCGACATGCTCTTGGAAGTCACCAAGCAGGTCGAGGGCCACACCATCTGCGCGCTCGGCGATGCGGCGGCGTGGCCGATCCAGGGGCTGATCCGGCACTTCCGCCCCGAGATCGAGAAGCGGATCGACCAGTACAGCGCCAACCCGCACATGGATGCGGTGCCGATGGCGGCGGAGTGAGTGCCGCCCCGATGCTCACCTTCGAGATGACCCGATGACCAAAATTCTCATCGACGGCACCGAGGTCGATGTTCCGGCCGACTACACCCTGCTTCAGGCCTGCGAGATCGCGGGCGCGGAGATCCCGCGCTTCTGCTTCCACGAGCGGCTGTCGATCGCCGGCAATTGCCGCATGTGCCTGGTGGAGCTCAAGGGCGCACCGAAGCCCGTGGCCTCCTGCGCCTACGCGGTGAAGGATTGCCGCCCCGGCCCCAACGGCGAGCCGCCGGAGGTGCTGACGCGCTCCGGCACGACGAAGAAGGCGCGCGAGGGGGTGATGGAGTTCCTCCTCATCAACCACCCGCTCGATTGCCCAATCTGCGACCAGGGCGGCCATTGCGACCTGCAGGATCAGGCGATGGCCTACGGCGTCGACTCGACCCGCTACAGCGAGAACAAGCGGGCGGTCGAGGAGAAGTATATCGGCCCGCTGGTGCGCACGGCGATGAACCGCTGCATCCACTGCACCCGCTGCGTCCGCTTCCTCGCGGAAGTGGCCGGCGTGCCGGATCTCGGCGCCATCGGCCGCGGCGAGGACATGGAAATCACGAGCTACCTCGAAGAGGCGATGGGCTCGGAGCTGCAGGGCAACGTCGCCGACCTCTGCCCCGTCGGCGCGCTGGTCCACAAGCCGCAGAGCTACAACGTGCGCCCGTGGGAGCTGCACAAGACCGAATCCGTCGACGTGATGGATGCGGTGGGCTCGGCGATCCGTCTCGATGCCCGCGGCCGCGAGGTCATGCAGATCGAGCCGCGCATCAGCGAGGAGATCAACGAGGAGTGGATCTCCGACAAGACCCGCCACGTGGTCGACGGCCTGCGCCTCCAGCGCCTCGACCGCCCGTTCCTGCGCGAGAACGGCCGCCTGCGTCCCGCCTCCTGGGGTGAGGCCTTCTCGGCCATCGCCGCCCGGGTGAAGGGCGCCGATCCGAAGCGCGTCGGCGCCCTCGTCGGCGACCTCGCCGGCGCGGAGGAGATCTTCGCGCTCAAGCAGCTGATGGGCTCGCTCGGCGTCACGAATCTCGACGCGCGTCAGACCGGCGAGACGCTCGATCCGGCCTGGGGCCGGGCCGCCTACACGCTCGGCGCGACCATTGCCGGCATCGAGCAGGCGGACGCGATCCTGATCGTCGGCGCCAACCCGCGCACCGAGGCCTCGCTCCTCAACGTGCGCATCCGCAAGCGCTGGCGCATGGCCCCGGTCTCGATCGGCCTGATCCTCGACGAGCAGCCGGACCTCACCTACCCCTACACCTATCTCGGCGCCGGCACCGACACGCTCGGCTCCATCGCCAGGGGCGAGCACAGCTTCCTCGACGTGCTGAAAAAGGCCGAGCGTCCGCTCGTCATCGTCGGCGAGGGCGGCCTCGGCGCGCTCGCCGCCGCCGCGGCCCTGGCCAAGGATGTCGGCGCGGTGAGCGAGGGCTGGAACGGCTTCGGCGTGCTCAACACGGCGGCCGCCCGCGTCGGCGCCCTCGATCTCGGCTTCGTGCCGGGGGAGGGGGGCCTGACCTTCACGCAGATGCTGGAGCCGGGCGCGCTCGACGTCGTGTTCAACCTCGGCGCCGACGAGCGGGTGATCGCGCCGGGTGCCTTCGTAATCTACCAAGGCACCCACGGCGATGCCGGTGCGAGCCGCGCCGACGTGATCCTGCCGGGGGCCGCCTACACCGAGAAGAGCGCGACCTACGTCAACCTCGAGGGCCGGGTGCAGATGGCCAACCGCGCCGGCTTCCCGCCGGGCGACGCCCGCGAGGACTGGGCGATCCTGCGCGCGCTCTCTGACGTGCTCGGCAAGCGCCTGCCCTACGATTCCCTCGCCGCCCTGCGCCGGGCGATGTATGCGGAGCATCCGCATCTCGCGGCGGTCGGGCAGGTCGAAGCATCCGACGCGGCGGCCACCTTGTCGACGCTCGCGGCGCTGCCGGGCGGGGGCGCGAAGGGCGCCTTCTCCTCGCCGGTCGCCGACTTCTATCTCACCAACCCGATCGCCCGCGCCTCGCGGGTGCTCGCCGAGTGCTCCGGCCTCGCCCGGGGCCGCGCCCTCGAAGCGGCGGAATAAGGGACGCCCGCGATGACCTTCTGGGAAGTGCTCGGCACCGTCCTCCTGATCGCGCTGAAGAGCTTCGTGCTGCTGGCGGCACTGCTCGTCTTCATCGCCTACGCGCTGCTCGCCGACCGCAAGATCTGGGCGGCGGTGCAGCTGCGCCGCGGTCCGAACGTGGTCGGGCCCTGGGGCCTGTTCCAGTCCTTCGCCGACCTGTTGAAGTTCGTGCTGAAGGAGCCGGTGATCCCGGCGGGCGCCAACAAGGCGATCTACCTGCTGGCGCCGCTGGTCTTCGCCATGCTGGCGCTCGCCTCCTGGGCGGTGATCCCGCTCGCCGACGGCTGGGCGATCGCCGACATCAATGTCGGCATCACCTACATCTTCGCGATCTCCTCGCTCGGCGTCTACGGCGTCATCATGGGCGGCTGGGCCTCGAACTCGAAATACGCCTTCCTCGGCGCGCTCCGCTCCGCCGCCCAGATGATCTCCTACGAGGTCTCGCTCGGCTTCGTCATCATCTGCGTGCTGCTCTGCGCCGGGAGCCTGAACCTCTCGCGCATCGTCATGGCGCAGGACACCGCGCTCGGCCTGTTCGGCTGGTACTGGCTCTGGCTGTTCCCGATGTTCGGCGTATTCTTCGTCTCGGCGCTGGC
>NZ_BPRD01000263.1 GCF_022179745.1 Methylorubrum podarium | reverse complement strand
CGGCGGCGCGCGCCTCCGATTCCTTCTGCGAGCGCTCGGCGATCTTGATGGCGTTGTCCTGCAGCACGAGCTGGCGCTCGCGCTCGGCCTCCGCGTTGCGCTGGGCGATGGCGAGATCCGCCTCGATCCGCGCGCCCTCCGAGTTCTTGCGCGCCTCGGCCTCGCGCTGGCGCACCGCCTGCTCGCGCTCGATCCGCGCCGTCTCCTCGCTCTGCTGGGCGCGCTGCTCGGCCTGTGCGGTCTCGGCGCGGGTCTCGGCGGTCTTGTTGGCGATGTCGCGCTCCTGTGCGAGTTCCGCCTCCCGGGTGGCGCGCTGGATCTCCAGCTGCTTGAGCGCGGTCTCGCGGTCCTTCTCGGCCACGGCGACCTCGGCGTCGCGCACCGTGGCGTTGCGTTCCTTGCGGCGCTGCTCGGTGATCTCCTTGAGCCGGGCCAGACCTTCCGCGTCGAAGGAATTGTCCGGGTTGAAATGCTCGATCGAGGTCTGGTCGAGCCGCGTCAGCGAGGCGGATTCGAGTTCCAGGCCGTTGTGGCGCAGGTCGCCCGAGACCGCCTCCTGCACGCCCTTCACGAAGTCGGCGCGCTTCTCCTGGAGGTCGGGCAGGGTCATGCCGGCGGCGACCGCCCGCAGGGCGTCGACGAACTTCGCCTCGATCAGCTCGCGCAGCAGCATCGCGTCGTTGGTGCGTTCGCCCAGCGTCTGTGCCGCGAGCGCGATCGATTCCTCCTTGGGCTCGACGCGCACGTAGAACTCGACCGTGATGTCGGCCCGCAGCCGGTCCTTGGTGATGAGCGACTCGTTGCCGGAGCGCTTCACTTCGAGGCGTAGGGTGTTGAGGTTCACCATGGCGATGGAGTGGAAGACCGGCAGCAGCACCGCGCCGCCATCGACCACGACCTTGCGCCCGCCGAGCCCCGTCCGGACGAAGGCGGTGTCCCGCGTCGTGCGCCGGTAGAGCCGGCTGAACACGAAGCCGATGCCGAGCACGGCCACGACGATGATGCCGGCGATCACCAGCAGGTTGACGATGCCGGAACTGACCATGTCCATGGAGAGCGATCCTTTCGGCTTGGGAGTCGGCTTGCGGGTCGGCTGGGGGAAGACGAGCGATCAGAGGTCCGGCGTGGCGGGGACCGCGACGTAGACCGCCTCATTCCGGTCCACGAGGAGGACGCGGGCGCCGGCTTCCATGGCCGGCGCGTCGGGGGCGGCGCGGGCGCGCAGGAAGTGGGTGTTGCCGTGGCGATCCACGGCCCGGACCTGACCCGGCAGACCGTGATCCAGCGGGCCGAGGGTGACCTCGGCGGTGGCGCCGACCAGGTCGTCGGCGGTGACGGCGTAGCTCTCGTCCCGCGGGATCAGCCGGGCGATGACCCTGGTCGAGACGCGCAGGGCCGGCAGCGTCGCCGCGGCGGCGATCGGGACCGCCAGGAGGACGGGCAGGGGCGCGACGAGGGCGGTGGCGAGCCCCTGCACGACGAAGCCCGCCAGCGCGAAGACGGCCAGCGCCAGGATCAGCAGGATCAGGAAGGGCACCCGGCCGAGATTGATCCACGACATCAGCGCCGCGGGCGAGAACGGGCCGTCCGCATCCGCCGCGGTGGCGAGATCGCCGCCGCCGCCCGCCTCGTGACCGAGGGCGCCGTCCACCAGCCCCGACAGGGAATGCCCGACGAGGAGGGACAAGGCCTCCATCGCGACGAGGCCGGCCATCACCGCCGCCGCCAGGGTGAAGGGGAACAGGGCAGGGCCGACGAGGGGGCCGATCGCTGCGCTCACGAAGGGCGCCCCTGCTTCAGCGCGGCGAGCCGCCGCTCGATGGCGTCGTCGCGGTGCAGCCGGTCCAGTTCCTCGACCGACGGGTCGGCGACCGCCGAGGCGGTACCGGTCACCCGGTCGATCGCCCGCAGCGATTGTTCGAGCTGGCGCGTGCGCGTGGCCTCCTCGCGGCCGTAGCCGTCGAGCGGGTCGGCCGCCTTCGCCGGCGGCTGCCGCAGCAGCGCGATCCGGTGCTCGGCGTCGCGCCGGGCGGCGTTGGCCGCCTGCATCGCCTTCGACGCCGCCTCATGGCGCTCGGCCACATCCGCGAGGCTCGAATCGATCGCCTCGATCTGGCTCTCCAGGTCGAGCTGCCGGGCGATCCCGGCCCGGGCCAGATCCTCGCGCCCGTTGGCGAGCGCGAGCGACAGCTTCTCCGGCAGCGCCGTGCGCTCCCCGTCGAGCTGGCCGCGGCGGGCCGTGAGGCGGTGCTCCTCCGCCTTGATCTTGCCGAGGTCGAGCCGCGCCTCGTGGATCACGGCATCGATCTCGCGCAGCGCCTGCTCGGCAATTGCGAGGCCGTTGCGGTCCTCCACCGCGTCGAGGGCGGCGTTGGACAGGCCGCCGATGATCCGGCCGACGCGGGTCAGGATGTTCTCGGGCATGCGGGTCTCCTCCTTCGGTGCCGTGACGGAGACGCCCACCTGGATGGTGAGCGTGTCGCCCGCGAGGGTAAGGCGGGCACTGGAGATTTCGCGCCAGGGGCCGTCGTAGCCCTCGACGCGGTAGGGCATCGTGCGCCGGCCGCAGAGCGTGGTGAGGGCGATCTCCGAGGCGCCCTTCACGCTGAACAGCTTGTCGTCGAGCGGCATCGACGTGACGGAATCGGGGTCGAGGCCGGCGATCTGCTGCGCGAAATCGCGGATGCCGAGCGTGACGAGGCGAGCCGGCAACCCGGTCTCGTCCCGCACGCGCTGATACCCGTGCTCGATCAGGGCGACGACGTTGGCCCGCAGCCCGTGGTCCCGGCGGATCCCGTCGAGGATGACGAGCATCCGCCGGTAGGCGGCGAGCAGGGCACGGACCGCGTCGAGATCCGCCGGCTCGGGCAGGAGCCGGTAGGTCAGGCGCGAGGGAAGGATTCCTGATCTGGGCACGAAGCCAACGTAAAACACCGATCTGGTGTTTTCAAGGGAATGCACGCCTCAGATGTGTCTTCTGTGTGCGATAGCTCGCATCCGGTGTGGGCGCGCGCCGGGCGCATTCGCTTGGGCGCCCGCCCCACGCCAGCCGGATCAAACCTCAGATGGGCGCACATGCCGTTCGACGAATTTCAAGCTGCCGACCGCGCAGCGAGACTGACCGGAGACTGCCAATTCTTCGGCCGTTGCATCCCAAACAAGGTGCCGTGCTTCTTGCAGCGGGATTTTATCGTTATAGCTGACAACCGATCAACGTAACTGCACAGCGACCGTTATTTTGCATTCAATTTTGAATGTTGATGGGTGGCGCTGAAGCAAACATCCGTTCGCCGCGTGACCTTCGATGTCGCATACCAATAGCCGGCCACCCGAGACGCAGGGCTCGGGGTCGATCTGGCGGCCGCAGCGGTTCTTCGCGCATCGACTGCAGTCCGTCCAAGAGCTCGAACGCCTGAACGACGGCGGAGGTCTTGCGGTCAACTTCTACCCGGTGTCCCGCGTATCGCCGCTGGTCCAGGTGGAGGGCGGACAGAGCCGGAGCATGAGCCTCTGGCGCACGCATTCGGCCACGGGCTTCCTGACGGTCCCGACGCTGGAAGCCGATCTGTTCACCATCCGGTTCGTCACCAACGGCCGGATGATCCGCCGAAACTGGCGCGGCGAGCAGATCGCGACGCAGGGCTACGCGACATTCAGCGCATTGGAAGATATGCGAAACGGAGAGGCCTCGGCGGGCTTCTCGGCGATCAGCAGCACGATCGCCCGCGCGTCCCTTCTGGCGAGCTACCACGCTCTGGAGCGGAAGCCGGATCGTCCGCTTCCCGTCCTGGAGCCGCTCACGTCGATCGACAATCTGGGAATGCGCGCGCTCCTCCTGTCGCTGGAGCAGATGCAGATCCGGCTGCGCGACGTGCGCACGGCCGACGACCTGTTTTTTCCGCTGCTTGAAGAGATCGTTTCATATCAGCTGTTGAGCGTGTGGCCGCGGGCACCGGTCGCCGAGGTGCCTTCAACCGGTAGTCTCACCGCTGCGCATGTCCGTTGCGCGGTCGATTACATCGAGGCGCATCTCGCGACGCCGTTTCGATTGGCCGATGTCGCGGCCGTCGCGGGCGTGAGTGTTCGCATGTTGCAGATGTCCTTCAAGCGTGAACTGAGCATGACGCCGGTCGAATTCATCATCGAGCGTCGTCTGCAGCGGGTTCATCGCGACCTCTGCAGCGAGATGCACAGGGACACTTCGATCGCGGAGCTGAGTCGCCGGTGGGGCTTTGCTCACATGAGTGATTTCGCCCAACGCTACCGACGCCGGTTCGGATGTACTCCCAGTGAAACACGACGTGACATGCTACGCAAAGTAGAATGACGGGAATATCATGAATGCGAAACGTTGTTATTTTTACGAATACAGCAATTTAAAGATATTTTAGGCGATTGACAGGCACATTGACTATCGAATAGGCCATTCCGGCGGGGCCAAATCTAAACATGCAGGTACGACGATCCTGCTGCCGCAAGGGCCTCGATTGCGCGCTGGAGTGACGGTTTTCAGGAGCCACAGATGCCCAGGTTCTTCTTCAACACCAACGACGACGTAGAGCTATGGGATGAAGAGGGAACGGAGCTGCCGGATCTCGACGCGGCGCGCCGCGCCGCCATCCGTTATGCTGGGGAACTCTTGAGGGAGGCCGGCGCGTCCGTCGGATTCGACGAGACGTGGCAGCTCGTGGCGAGCGATACGAGCGAAGCGGTGGTGTTCACCATCGACGTCAAGGTCACTCTGAATCAGGCGGCGCTCCCCGTCACGCGTCTCGACGCGGCCCACCGTCAGCAGCGTCCGAGGACACGGCAGTCCGAGAGGACCGTGCATTCGAACTGAACCGCTGCCCGGTTCACGGGACGGGAAAGCCTGTCGAGGGACGGTCCGTCGAACCTGCTGATCCCGGCGCCGTCTTCCGCCGATCGCGGGACCCTCACCCCACCTGCCGGATCGCTTCCCCCAGGATCATCGCGGCGCAGACCGCGACGTTGAGCGAGCGCAGGCCCGGCCGGATCGGCACCACCGA
>NZ_BPRD01000262.1 GCF_022179745.1 Methylorubrum podarium | reverse complement strand
CCTCGACCCGCGGCTTGCCCGGGGGCGCCCGCTCCAGGTGCTTGTGGGCGTTCTCGATCATCACGATGGCGGCGTCGACCATGGTGCCGACCGCGATGGCGATGCCGCCCAGGCTCATGATGTTGGCGCCGATTCCGAGCGCCCTCATGCCGGCGAAGGCCATCAGGATGCCGACCGGCAGCATCAGGATGGCCACGAGCGCGCTGCGCACGTGCAGCAGGAACACGATGCAGACGAGAGAGACGACGATGCTCTCCTCGACCAGCGTGTGGCGCAGGGTGTCGATGGCCGCGTCGATGAGCTGCGAGCGGTCGTAGACCGGCAGGATCTCGGTGCCGGCCGGCAGGCTTTTCGCGACCTCTGCGAGCTTCGCCTTGACGCCCTCGATGACGTTGAGTGCGTTGGCGCCGAAGCGCTGCAGGACGATGCCGCCGGCGACCTCGCCCTCGCCGTTCATCTCGGTGATGCCGCGGCGCTCGTCCGGCCCGAGCTCGACCCGGGCGACGTCCCGGAGCCGCAGCGGCGTGCCGCCCACGGTCTTGAGCACGATGTTCTCGATATCGGCGACGCTCTTCAGGTAACCGCGCCCGCGCACCATGAACTCGAACTCGGACAGCTCGACCGTGCGCCCGCCGACGTCGGCGTTGCTCGACCGGATGGCGTCCCGGAGCTTGTTGAGGCTGATGCCCTGCGCGCGCAGCCGGTTCGGGTCCACGACGACGTTGTACTGCTTCACGAACCCGCCGACGCCCGCGACCTCGGCCACGCCCTCCGCGCGCGAGGCCCCGAACCGGATGACCCAATCCTGCAGCGACCGAAGCTCGGCGAGCGTCCGTTCCTTCGCGACGACGACGTACTGGTAGACCCAGCCCACACCGGTCGCGTCGGGTCCGAGGGTCGGCGTCACGCCGACCGGCAGGCGGCTCGCCGCACCGTTGAGGAACTCCAGCACGCGCGAGCGCGCCCAGTACGGGTCGGTGCCGTCCTCGAAGATGACGTAGACGAAGGACACCCCGAAGAACGAGAAGCCGCGCACCACCTTCGCCTTCGGAACCGTCAGCATGGCGGTCGTGAGGGGGAAGGTGACGACGTCCTCGACGGTCGTCGGACTTTGCCCGGGGTATTCGGTGTAGACGATGGCCTGCACGTCCGAGAGGTCGGGGATGGCGTCGAGCGGCAGGGTCTTGAGCGCCAGGACGCCGGTCGCCACCGCGAACACGGTCCCGATCAGCACCAGGACGAGGTTGCGGGCCGACCAGCCGATCAGGCGGGCGATCACGGCGTGCCTCCCGCGCTCGCCGCCTGCTGGTCATCCTTGGGCGCGGTCATGCCCTGCAGCGCCGCCTTCAGGTTGCTCTCGGCGTCAATCAGGAAGTTCGCCGCGGTAACCACGCGGTCACCGGCCGTGACCCCCTCGCGGATCTCGACGTAGCCCCGGCCGCGGAGGCCGACCGTCACCGGCTTCGGCTCGAAGCGCCCCTCGCCGTGGTCGAGCAGCACGACCTGGCGCTCGCCGGTGTCGATGACCGCGTCGTCGGGCACCGCCACCACTGGCTTGGCGTCGCCTGTCGCGATCTCGACGTCCGCGTACATCGACGGGCGCAGGGCGCCGTCGGGGTTCGGCAGCTCGACGCGCAGGCGGGCGGTCCGGGTCTCCATGTTGAGGTGGGGGTAGATCCGGGTCACCGTCCCGGTGAAGGTCCGGTCCGGGAAGGCCCGCACCCGCACCGTCGCCCTCTGTCCCTCCGCCACCCCGGCGAGGTCGCGCTCGGTCACGTCGGCCAGCACCCAGACGCGCGTGTGGTCGACGATGCGGAACAGGACGTCACCGGACTTGGCCTTCATCCCGTCCGAGACGTTGCGCTCGACCACGACGCCGTCCCGGGGCGAGGACCAGGTGATGGAGGGTGGTACCTTATGGGTGCGCTCGATCTCGTCGATGACCTCCGGCGGGATGGCAAGGTTCTCCAGCCGCCGGCGGCCCCCCTCGTAGCCGATGGAGGTCAGGTACTGGGCCGCGACCGCATTGATCTCGGGCGCGAACAGGCGCAGCAGCGGCTGCCCCTTGTGGACGTGGTCGCCGGTGGTGACCGGCTCGACCTTCTCGATGAAGGCGTCCGTGCGCATGGCGATGACGGAGATGCGGCGCTCGTCCTCCTCGACGCTGCCCGGCGCCCGCACCGGCAGAGACAGGACGCGGCGCTCCGCGAGCTCGGTCCGCACGCCCGTGCGCTGGACCTTGCCCGGCGCCACCTTCACGACGCCGCCCTCGTCCTCGCCCGCGTAGACGGGGATGTAGTCCATCCCCATCGAATCCTTCTTCGGCACAGGCGAGGTGTCGGCCAAGCCCATCGGGTTGCGGTAGTACAGCACTTGCCGGGCGTCGGACGTCGCCGCACCCTGCCCCGAAATGCCGTTCGCGGCCCTGTCGGCGGGCATGGCCTCGCCGTCCTCCGGGTCATCGAATCGCACGTCCTCGCTGGCACGCACGGCCCGGAAGACGCGCCCGTCGGCGGTCAGCATCGGCGCGAGCGAGTAGGCCGGCTTCCCGTCCGGGTCCCGATAGTAGACGACCGGCCCGGTCGCCTTCGCGGGGGACGGGGTGACCGGAGCCGGCTCGCCGGGGGGGCGGTGGGCGAGCCGGCTCCGCGCGCGCTCGACGAGCGCCGGCACGGGATTGCCACCGTGCCCGGCGACGTAGCCGGCGCTCCCTGCCACCAGCGCGGCGAGGGCACCGGCCGTCCAGCCCGCCCGGCTCATTTGACGGCCTGGAAGACGAGCTTGTTCTCGACTGTGCCCGTCTCGCCCTGGACCTTGGCCCCGAGCGACAGGCGCCAGCCTCCCGCCATCGAGAGCTTCGCCCTGAAGCGGTAGACGCCCGGCTCGGTCGAGGGGACCTGCTCGATCTTCGAGACCATCTCCTCCATGCTGTCGGGGGCCATGTCGATGCGCTTGGCGAAGATCACGGCGTCGGTCACCGGCTTGCCGGTGCGCCTGTCGACGAGGCGGACGGACAGGACGGCCTCGCCGACCTTCGCCTCACGCTGCACGAGCTCGAACGCGTAGTCCTTGATGTCGGCGACGGCTGGCCCCGTCAGGGCGGCAGCGAACAGCGCAGCCCAGAGGGCGCGCGAGAAGGATTTCCGGGTCACGTTTGTCGTCTCCTGAATGCGATGGATGGCCACGCGCGGACGCGCGTCACCGTGCCGGCGCAGGCGCCGGCGGCATCGGGTCAGGCTCTGGGAGGCTCTGGCGGCGGGGGGCCGTGCACGCTGGCGAACGAGGCCGCTTCGGGCCAAGCCGGCGCGGCGCACGTCGCCCCCGGCCTCGGGATGGGGACCGCGGTCGGCAGGAGCGAGGCGACGCCGGCGTTACAGAGCGCCTTTAGGGGGCAACCCGCCTTGGCGCAGTCCGGGTTCAGTGGCTTCTCGGGCGGGCAGCAGCGCATGTCGTCCATGGCCATGCCGGCCATGTCGGTCCCTCCCATCGCTTCATGGCCCATGCCGGGCATGGCCTCGCGGGACCCTTGCGCCTGCGCCGTCATGGAGGCGCGCATGCCCACGGCGGCCGCGGAAGCGGTCACCGGCGTCAGGGCGAGGCTGACAACCGCCATGAGCGGGAGCAGCCGCCGAAGGGCGAGCCAAAACGTCACGAATCGAGGATGCCAGTTTTCAGGGCGCGCATGAAGCCTCCCGGTTTCCCGCGCGCAGCGACCTGCAGGTGGCCTGGATAAGGCTTTCCACGGTGGGAAGGTCAAGCCCAGGATGGCAGCCTGACTTACGGTCGTCCCGGGTCAGGCCCTAGGGAACCAGGCGTCGCCCGAGCGGCCCTGCATCCGACGCCTCGATCATGGAGCGGATGCGGGCAGACATCGTGTCGACGGCGAAGGGCTTGGTCAGGACCGCCATGCCCGGTGCGAGATGGCCGTTCCCGAGAATGGAATTCTCGGCGTATCCGGTGATGAACAGCACCTTGAGGTCGGGACGGGTGACGCGGCCGGCATCGGCCATCTGCCGGCCGTTCATGCCGCCTGGCAGCCCCACGTCCGTCACCAGAAGGTCGATACGGACGTCCGACTGCAGCACCTTGAGGCCCGCGGCGCTGTCGGCGGCCTCGATGGCGGTGTAGCCGAGATCCTCCAGGATGTCGTTGACCAGCATGCGGACCGTCGGCTCGTCGTCCACGACGAGGACGGTCTCGCCCTGCTCGGAGCGGGGTAGCGTCGTCGCGACTTCGTCACCCGTGTCCTCGGCGATCTCGCCGTAGTGGCGCGGAAGGTAGACGCACACGGTCGTGCCCCTGCCGACTTCCGAGTAGATACGCACCTGCCCGCCGGACTGCTGGGCGAAGCCGTAGATCATCGAGAGGCCGAGTCCAGTGCCCTCGCCCAGCGGCTTGGTGGTGAAGAACGGCTCGAACACCCGCGCGACGACGTCCGGCGGCATGCCGGTACCGGTGTCGGTGACGCAGAGGGAGAGGTACTGCCCCTCGGGCATGTCATGCTGGCGTGCGGCCCGCTCGTCGAGCCATTTGTTGGCGGTCTCGACCGTGATGCGCCCGCCGTCCGGCATCGCGTCACGCGCGTTGATGCACAGGTTGAGCAGCGCGTTCTCAAGCTGCGGTGGGTCCACCAGCGCAGGCCACAGCCCGGATGCGCCGACGACCTCCACGGGAATGGCCGGGCCGACCGTACGCTGGATCAATTCCTGCATGCCGGAGACGAGGCGGTTCACGTCGGTGGGCTTGGGGTCGAGGGTCTGGCGGCGGGAG
>NZ_BPRD01000261.1 GCF_022179745.1 Methylorubrum podarium | reverse complement strand
GCGCCGCGCCGATCCGCGCCACCTCCGCCTTGCAGGCGGCCTCGCGCGCCGCGGCGGGCGAGCCGGACGTGCCCTGCTGCGAGACGTGGACGGGCGGGAGGACCACGAGTTTGCGGGTCTCGGGCGGGGCCTGCGCCAGCAGCGCGTCGAGCCAGCCCAGCGCCGGCATCGGAGCGTCGGCGGGCGTCGGCCGGTAGCCCGGCTCGGCCTCGGCGGCGGCCAGGATCGCCTGAGCTGCGCGGATATGCGCCTGCGCGCGGGCCGCGTCGTAAAGTCCTTCCGGCGGCGTGAACACCGCGTAGCCGTTGCCCGCGAGCCGCGCCCGGGCGAGCCCGAGCCGGTGCAGCGCGGCCTCGAAGGCGGTGCCGAGGCTCTGCCAGTTTACCTGAACCAGCGCGTCCCACGCCGTGATCGGCTGGTAGAGCCAGGCGGGGAAGGCGCGGAAGGTCAGGCGGCGCTCGTCCGCATCCGGCTCGCACCAGGTCGGGT
Organism: Methylorubrum podarium; assembly: GCF_022179745.1. Classification (GTDB taxonomy): domain Bacteria; phylum Pseudomonadota; class Alphaproteobacteria; order Rhizobiales; family Beijerinckiaceae; genus Methylobacterium; species Methylobacterium podarium. Next base: position 8,316 of record NZ_BPRD01000261.1, on the reverse strand, counting down.
CGATGCCGAGGATCAGCATCGTCGGCCGCTCATGGCGCAGGTAGAGCCGGGCCAGCTCGCTCTGCTCGTAGGGCGTCGCCGCGTTCATCGACAGGTTGGCGAAGCGCCCGCCGAAGGCGCGGCCGAGTTCCGCCGGGTCGAGCAGGCGCAGGGTCGAGGTGCCGAACACCGCCGCGTCGTAGGCGCCGCTGCGCGCCACCTGCGGATACATGAAGCGCTGGTTGCCATCCATCAGCGGCCCCTGCGCCCGGCCGGGGCCGGACCGCAGGCCGTAGGGGTCGAGGGCGGCGACAAAGCCGATGCAGGCCATGCCCGCGACGGCCGTCACGCTCAGGAACAGCAGGACGAAACGCCGCCATTCCGGCGGCGAGCCCGCCGGGTTCGCTCTGCTCATCGGTCTTCGTATCGACTCACCGGTTGGCGGCCCACCGAGCCGTGTTGACCCTCCCGCCCCGAGCCCCTATTGCGAGCCCCACGCTCCGAGCGCAACCGGCCCGCCCCGCGGCGCTGAGCGCGAACCGGATGCGAGCGCGTAGCTCAGTTGGTAGAGCAACGGACTTTTAATCTGTAGGTCCTGGGTTCGAGTCCCAGCGCGCTCACCACAGATTTCGCCCGCCCGGTCAACGACTTAGCGGGTTTTTGATTGCCCGGAACACGTTCCGTGCGGCAAGCAGTACGGCTCAGGCGCTTTACGAGCCGCTCGGGTCGTGAAACCGAAGCCGTCGCGCCCAAGACCCGACACGAAGGATGTTGTGCGGGCGGCGCGCATCCGACAGGTTGGCGCCCATGGCCGACGACGTCTCGCCGCAGCGACCGCTTCCGGCATCCCTGACCCGGTTTCTGTCCGCGCCGGCGCCCCGGCAGCCGCCTCCTCGGCCTCGCGGCGGTGACCGGGCCAAGCCGGCCACCGCGCGCGGTTCGACGTCGAGCGGAGCCCTGCGGATCATGGTTCTATGGGCGCTCGGCTACAACCTCTTCGGATTCGCGATCATCGTTCTGCTATGGCGGAGCATGCAGTGAGGGGCGATCGGCGCCCTCTCAGGCGTGGAGAGGGCGTCAGGCGGTGGTTGAGGAGACCCGAGTCAGCGAGCGGAGCGCCCCGGGCGCTCGACCGGACCAGGACCCGCGCACCACGGCCGTCCTGATGCTGACTGCCCTCCGCGATGCGGGCGCGCATCTGGGCAACCTCCTTCGGCTCGTTCGGGCAGAGATCCGGGGCAATCTGCGCGCGCTCGCATCGCTCGTGACGCTGTTCGGCGGGGCGCTCCTGCTCGTCCTCGCGTCGCTGGTCCTGTTGCTGTTCGCGCTCCGCGACGCGTTGGCGGCGCTGATCGGAGATGACGCGCTGGCGGCCCTGATCGTCGCTCTGCCCTTCCTCGTCGCCGCGGCGATCCTGACGCGCCTCGGCCTTCGAAGAATGAGCCTGCGTTCCTCGGAGGGTTGATCGCGGAGCGCCGGGCCGCCATCCCGGCGGGAGCGACGCACGAGACTTTCATGGACGTTCCACCGCTCCCAACGCTGCAGGCCCTCCGCCGCGGCGACCTCGCCGGGGCCAAGGTGCTGCGCCTCGGCGGCGCGGTGACCGAGTTCCCGCCCGAACTCTTCGGTCTCGCCGAAACCCTGGAGGTGCTCGATCTCAGCGGATGCGGCCTCACCGCGCTCCCCGACGAGATCGGGCGGCTCAAGCGGCTGCGTGTCCTGTTCTGTTCGAACAACCGCTTCGAACGGATGCCGCCCGCGCTCGGGGACTGCCCGGCCCTGAGCCAGATCGGCTTCCGCGCCACCGGGTTGCGCGAAGTGCCGGGCGAGGCGCTGCCCCGGGGCCTGCGCTGGCTCACGCTGACCGACAACCGGATCGAGCACCTGCCCGACGCGATCGGCCGGCGCCCGCTTCTGCAGAAACTGATGCTGGCGGGAAATCGGCTGCGGAGCCTGCCGGCCTCGCTGGAGGGCGCCGAGCGTCTCGAATTGCTGCGCCTCTCCGCCAACGGCTTAGAAACGCTGCCCGCGCGGCTCGCGGCGCTGCCGCGGCTCGCCTGGATCGCCTGGGCCGGCAATCCCCTCGACGGGGAGGCGCCGCCGGCCCGGGTGCCGCGCGTGTCGTGGGACGCGCTCGCACTCGGTCCCTGCCTCGGCGAAGGCGCATCGGGGCGGATCTACCGGGCCATGTGGCGTAATCCGGAAGGGGAGGAGGCGGTCGCGGCGAAGCTGTTCAAGGGCCGGATGACCAGCGACGGGCTGCCCGAGCGCGAGATGGAGGCCTGCCTCGCCGCCGGCCGACACCCCCATCTCACCGGCGCCCTCGGGCGGATCGTGGGGCACCCGGACGGGGTGCAAGGGCTCCTGATGCCGCTGATCCCGGACGGCTGGCGGGTTCTGGCCGGACCGCCGAGCCTGGAAAGCTGCAGCCGCGACGTCTACGCGCCGGATCTCGCCCTGGAGCCGGACACGGCGCTACGCATCGCTGCCGGCGTGGCCCGCGCGGCGGCCCATCTCCATGGCCGAGGGGTGCTCCACGGCGACCTCTACGCGCACAACACGCTCTGGGACGGGGGCGCGGGCGAGGCCGTGCTGAGCGATTTCGGGGCCGCCTCCCTGCTCCCGGCCGGCGAGGCCGGAGCCGCCTGGCAGCGGGTCGAAGCGCGCGCCTGGGGCCTCCTCCTCGGTGAGTTGCTCGATCGCTGCACGGGCGAGCCCGAGGGGGTCGCGACTCTGCGTTCCCTGGAGCGGGCCTGTTGCCAGGCCGACACCCGGGCGCGGCCCTCGATGGCGGAGGTGACCGACGCCCTGAGCCGGCTTCCGTCGCCGGATCGTCACGCTCCTGCGTGATCCATGACCGTCTCAGCCGCGTTGTACCTGTCACCCACGATGCGGCAGGATGCAGCCTTGCACCCGCCACAACCCTTACGAGGAGCAGGACGAAACCGCATGAGCGAACCGCGCGAGATCGAGCTGAAGCTGGAATGCGAGCCGTCCGACCTCACCACCCTGCAGGATCACCCGCTCTTGCGGGAAGCGGCGGCGCAGGACGAAGCGGAACTCGCCTCCGTCTACTTCGACACGCCCGACCGGCAGTTGCTGGCGGCCAAGCTCGGCCTGCGGGTCCGCGAGAGCGGCGGCCGCTTCGTCCAGACCCTCAAGGCCGAGGGTGACGGCCTGTTCGACCGGCCGGAATGGGAGCAGCCGGTCGAGCGCTCCGAGCCCGATCGGGCGGCCCTCGCCGACACGCCGTTCGCGCGGCTCGTCGATGCCGACGCGGCCCTTGAGCCGCTCTTCATCACCCGGGTGACCCGGCGGACCTACCTCGTCGAGCAGGGCGAGTCGCGCATCGAGGTCGCGCTCGATACCGGGCGGATCGAGGCGCCCGCCGCCGGCGACCGCATCCTGCCGCTCTGCGAGGTCGAGCTCGAACTGAAGGACGGGACCGCGAGCGACCTGTTCGCCCTCGCGCAGGCCATTGCGAACCTCGTGCCGGTCCGCCTCGGCGTGCGCAGCAAGGCCGAGCGCGGCTACGCCCTGGCCACGGGCAAGCTCGACCGGGTGCGCAAGGCCGAGCCCGTGCCGCTGCGCGAGGACATGAGCGCCGCGGAGGCGTTCCGCGCCGTCGCCCATGCCTGCCTGCGCCAGATGCGCATCAACGAGGACATCCTGCTCAAGGGCCGCGACGTCGATGCCCTGCACCAGATGCGCGTCTCGATCCGCCGCCTGCGCTCGGCCTTCTCGCTGTTCGGCGACCTCGTGGACGATCCCCTCGGCGTGCGCATCCGGACGGAGCTGAAGGAGGTCACCGAGCCGCTGGGCCGGGCGCGCAACCTCGACGTTTTCCTCGCCACCGTCCTGCCGGCCGAGCGCGAGCGGCACCCGGACGAGACCGGCCTGCTCGGCCTGGAGCGGCAGCTCGAGGAGGAGCGCGCCCAAGCCTATCGCGACATCGCCGCGCTCCTCGGCTCGGATGCGTGGCGGATGCTGCTGCTCGATCTCGTCGGCTGGATCAATGCCGGCCCGTGGCTGCGGGACGAGAGCCCCGGCCGCACCTCCCTGCGCGAAGAGCCGGCGCGCGTCTTCGCCGCCCGCGAACTCGACCGGCGGCGGCGGCAGGTGAAGCGGCGCGGGCGCGACCTCGACGAGCTCGATCCCGAGGAGCGCCACCGGGTCCGCATCGCCGCCAAGAAGCTGCGCTACGGTGCGGAGTTCTTCGCCGCGCTCTTCCCCGGCAAGAAGGCGAGCAAGCGCCACGCGGCCTTCGGCAAGGCGCTGTCCGACCTTCAGGACCATCTCGGCGCGCTCAACGACATCGCCACCGGCGACGAGCTGATGCGGGACATGACGGTCGAATCCGTCGGCGCCTCGACCCTGTTCGCCGCCGGGATGACCGCGGCCGACATCGAGGCGCGCACCCGCTCGCTCCTGGAGGCCGCGGCCGAGGCGCACGAGGATCTCGTCGACACCAAGCCGTTCTGGCGCTGAGGCCCCACCGTGCACGGGCGGAGCCGGGCGCCTCGGAGGGTGGTCCGATGCGAACCCGGCTCCCGTGCCGTTCGATCGTGTCAATCGATCCCTGGAGCTTCCAATCCGCTAAGGTTGGGGCCGTGGCCTGCGCGGGGGCCAATTGTCCGCAACCGAACTCTGCCGTAACCGGGCCGGGTTGAAGGGGCGGGAACGTTTCCGCTGCCAGAGTTTTTCGCGGTAATGCGTTTCGAGGTCGAGCGGAAGTTCCTCGTGGCCGATGAGGGCTGGCGGGCGGGTGTCACCAGTCGCCGCCGGCTCACGGACGGGCTGATCGGGCAGTTCGAGACGGGGAACAAGGTGCGTGTGCGGCTCGACGAGGGCCGGGCGTGGCTGACGGTCAAGGGTGAGCGCGTCGGGCTCGGACGGCCGGAATTCGAGTACGAGATCCCGCGGGCCGACGCGGAATCGATGCTGAGTCTCGTCTGCGAGACCTGCTTCATCGAGAAGACGCGCCACTGCGTGCCCCATGCCGGACTCGTCTGGGAGGTCGATGTCTATGGCGGCATTCTGGAGGGCATGATCCTGGCCGAGGTGGAGCTCGACCACGAGGGGCAGGCCTTCGAGCGCCCGGCCTGGCTCGGCCGGGAGGTGACCGGCGACCCCCGCTTCCGCCAGTCGGCGCTGCTGCGCCGCTTCGGCGAGGCGGGGCGCGTCATCACCCTGGAGGAGGTGCTGGCCGCTCCGTCGTGAGAGGCCAACCGTTCAGGTTCAGCGAGCGGGTGCCGCGCGCGGCATCGCCACGGCCTCGGCCACGCCGGGCTTCAGGCCGCCCGATCCGTCGCCTCGCAGCCATGACGAGGCGGGCCCCCGCGGCGTGACATGGCACGCGCGATTTTTTCGCTCGCCGGAGACGGCTTCGTCGTTCCCCCGCGGCGTGACATGGCACGCGCGATTTTTTCGCTCGCCGGAGACGGCTTCGTCGTTGCGGCGCCCCGCGCTATGAAGGCGGTGGGACAGATTTCGAGACAGGGGAGCGGGGGCGGTGGAGCAGGCGGCGCGTCCGGGCGGTGGCCGCCCCTTCCGCCCGCGCTGGCTCGCCCGCCCGACCCTGCGTCAGCTTCGCCTCGGCAGCGGCCTCGTGCTGTTCGCCTACGTGCTCACGCATCTCATCGTTCACGCGCTCGGCAACGTCTCCCTCGACGCGCTGGAAAGCGGGCTCACCGTGAAGGCCGCGCTCTGGCGCACGCCGCCGGCCCTGCTGCTTCTCTACGGTGCGCTTCTCTTGCATCTCGCCCTCGGCCTTCAGGCCTTCTACGAGCGGCGCTTCTACCGGGTGCGACCGGCCGAGACCGCGCAGCTCCTGCTCGGCCTCGCGGTGCCGATGCTGCTCCTCAGCCATGTCGTCGGCACCCGTCTCGCCTGGAGCCTGGAGGGACTGGATCGCGGCTATCCCCAAGTCCTCTACGCCACCTGGGTCGCCGCGCCGGGCCAGGGCATGATGCAGGCGGCGGGCCTCGTCGTGGCGTGGCTGCACGGCTGCTTCGGCCTCTACTTCTGGCTCCGGCTTAAGCGCGGCTTCCCCCGCGCCGCGCCCTGGCTGCTCGCGGGCGCGGTGCTGGTGCCGGTGCTGGCGCTGGCTTGGCCGATCAAGAAGATCGCGGCCGGCGCGGCGATGCTGGGGGTGACCGCCTACTGCGCCTTCTCGGGCTGGGACGTCGCCGCCGAGCGGGCGCTGATCATGACGCTGGTGATGCTCGGCGCGATCCTGGTCGATCGCCCGGCGCTCACCATGCGCAATCTGGCGCTCGCCGCGATCCTGGCGCTGGCCCGCGAGCCGGAGGCGCTGCTCGGCCCGAGCTTCCAGATGTCGTTCGGGGCGGTGGCCGGGCTGATCGCCTGCGCGCCGCTCATCGACGGGCGCGTCTTCCGGACCGAGAGCCCGTCCCGGATCGCGCGGGCGGCGTCGTGGACGGCGACGGCGGTGGTCGGCACGCTGGCCACGACGCTGGTGGCGCAGGTCGCCACCGCGCCCTTCGCCACCTACCACTTCCAGACCGTGCAGCCCTTCGGCCTCGTCGGCAACGCGCTTACCCTGCCGCTCGTCTCCCTCGCCGTGATGCCCGCGGCGGTGCTCGGGATGCTGGCCTACCCCTTCGCCCTCGATCGTCCGGTCTGGTGGCTGATGGGGCTCGCGGTGCGGGGGATGCTCGACATCTCGGCCTGGATCGCCGGGTTCGGGCAGGCCAACGTGGTGCTGCCGGCCTTCGGCACGGGCGCCCTGGTGCTGCTCGCGGTCGCCCTGCTCCTCGCGACCCTTCCGGTGTCGCGGCTGCGTCTCCTGGCCCTGCTGCCGGCGGGGCTCGGCATCGCGCTGGCCGCGAGCCCGGCGCGCTACGACATCTACGTCGACCGGGACGGGGCCGGCGCCGCAATCCGCGGCAAGGATGGGCGCCTCGTCGTCCTCGGGCGCCCGCCCGGCTTCGTGCTGGAGCAATGGCTGAAGGCCGACGGCGACGGGCGCCGCCCCGACGCGGTCACCGCTACCGCCGGGCCGCGCTGCGACCGCCTCGGCTGCACGCTGGCCGCCATCGACGGGCGCTCCGTCGCCCTCGTCACCGACAAGCGCGCTTTTTCCGAGGATTGCGTCCGGGCCGACATCCTGATCAGCCGCCTGCGCGCCCCGCCGGGCTGTGCCGCGCCGCTGATCGCCGACCGCAGCTTCCTGGCGGCGCGCGGCGCGACCGCGATCCGGCTCGGCCCGGCGGGGCCGGAGGTCGTCACGACGCGCGGCGCCGGTGAACCGAAGCCCTGGCAGCCCCGGGCCGTCGGCGCGGTGATGACGCCGGCAGCCCGGTCGGAGCCCGAAGCGGCCCGCGACGTCGATCCGACGGACCCGCCGCTCCCCGAGACGCCTCAGTAACGGCGCACGAGGCTCACGAGCTTGCCCTGGATGCGCACCCGATCGGGACCGAGCACGCGGGTCTCGTAGGACGGGTTGGCCGCCTCGAGCGCGATCGAGGAGCCGCGACGACGCAGGCGCTTGAGGGTCGCCTCCTCGTCGTCGATTAGCGCCACGATGATGTCGCCGTTGTTGGCGGTGTCCTGCTTGTGGATCACCACGAGGTCACCGTCGAGGATGCCGGCCTCGATCATCGAATCGCCGCGCACTTCGAGCGCGTAATGCTCGCCGCCCGAGAGGAAGTCGGGCGACATGGAGATCGAGTGGCTCTGGCTCTCGATCGCCGAGATCGGCGTACCGGCGGCGATCCGGCCCATCACCGGAACCATCACCGAGTGCCCGTTGCCGTCGTGGGCCTGCAGCATCGGCGGCTTCGGCGCGGGCGGCTTCGCCGAGAGGCCGCCTTCGACCACGCTCGGGGTGAAGCGGCGCGGCTCGGGCGCGGGTCCCTGCTTGGCGGCCGGCATGTCGGGCATGCGCAGGATCTCGATCGCCCTGGCCCGGTTCGGCAGGCGGCGCAGGAAGCCGCGCTCCTCCAGCGCCATGATCAGGCGATGGATGCCGGACTTGGATTTGAGATCGAGCGCGTCCTTCATCTCGTCGAAGGACGGCGGCACACCGCTCTCTTGCATCCTTTGCTGGATGAACTGGAGCAGTTCGAGTTGCTTGCGGGTCAGCATGCGGCACCTGCTGTCGACCGCGGGCCGGGGGCGCCGCAGAATCGTTGAAAACAAAGCGCGAACAGCCTAGACGTTCCTCTCCTGTTCCGCAAGACGAACCGAGACATGCGAAGGGCGGCGGTGCCGCAGCGCCGCCGCCCTCCGTTGCGACGTCACGGATCCGATCAGGCCGGGATCACGTCCACGATCTCGTAGGTGTCGGGATCGATGATGACGATGTCGTCGCCG
>NZ_BPRD01000260.1 GCF_022179745.1 Methylorubrum podarium | reverse complement strand
CGATGCGCCCCTTCTTTCATTCGCCGGTAGGGCGGTCGATCGCGGCCGCCCCCTGTGATCGAGCGTGACGCTCAGTTGGTCCTCGGATCCGTCACGGTGAAGGCGAGCGTCGCCCCGTAGCTGTCGGAATCGGCGAGCGCCGGGGTCTGCGACGGGGTGACCCGGTGGCTGACGCCGAGCACCTGCGGGCCGGCACGGCGCAGCGGGACGACCGCGACGCCGTCCGCATCGGTCGCCGCGCGGGCCTGATCAGCCTCGCTCTTGAAGGTCACGCCGTCGGTGGCGACCACGCTGGCGCCTCCGAGCGGACGGCCCTCGAACAGCACCCGCACCCGGATCTGGGCCGCAGCCGAGGCCGGCTCCTCCAGCGGAACGATCTCCAGCGGCTGGCCGACGACCTTCCCCCACGGGGCCGACGGGCCGGACACGGCCTTGGCGAACTTCACCGACCACAGGCTCTTGTCGGCCGTCGGAAGCATCCGCTTGCTGGCATTGCGGTAGCTGCCGTCGGGCAGGCGCACCCAGTAGCCGTTGTCGTAGGCCGCCGCGAACAGCGCGTCGCCGCCATGCGCGGCCCTGAGCGCCGGCGCCGGAGCGGATTCCATCTTGGCGGCCAGCGCCACCGCGCCGGACGGCTCGTAGGCGGTCAGGCTCATCAGCTTGCCCGCGCTCGGCAGTTCCGGCTCGTGGGGATGGCCGTAGAGGACCTGGACGCCGCTCCCGGTCGGGTCGAGCCAGAGGTCGTGGGCGGAGGTCGGCGCGGTGAAGGCCAGGAGGGCGCCCAGACCGGCGGCCGAGAGGGTGGTGCGTCTCATCGTACAGGGAACTCCCGTTGCGAAGCCGTGGATGGGGCCCGCACGCCGCGTCGGGCGCGTCGGCGGGGACATGAAGAGCGCGGCGGCCCCGGCCGAGGCCGGCGGCGCGAGCGTCGAGTGCGGCCTCGGCACTGCCCCGCGGGCAAGCGTCGCCGCGTTCGTGAGAGCGCTCGCCGCCGCGGCGGGCGACCCACGGTCGGGGCATCGATCGACATAAGACCGCAGCGACGCGGTATGCACAAGCCACGCCATCTTCATACCGGCGCCCCGATCGAGGGCGCATCCGGGCAGTCCGGTGGCGGATGGGAGTGGCGGGGCCGCGCGGCGTCCTGCCGCCCCGCATCACCTCAGGCGGCGGCCTCGTTCCGCGGCTCCTGCATGGAGGCGAGCGGGGCTTCGAGGCGGCAGACCAGGCCGGTCGGCGCGTAGGTGAGCTTGACCTCGCCGCCGACCTCGGCGGCGAAGCTGCGCTCGATCAGGCGCGAGCCGAAGCCGCGGCGCGAGGGCTGGGTCAGGATCGGCGGGCCGCCCTGCTCCGACCATGTCAGGCAGAAGCGGGGCGCCTCGCCCTCGTGCACCACGTGCCAGCGCAGATCGACGCATCCCGATTCGTTGGAGAGGGCGCCGTACTTCGTCGCGTTGGTGGCAAGTTCGTGCAGGGCCAGCGCCAGCGAGAGCGCCGCCCTGGCGCCGAGGAGGACGCCCGGCCCGCTCGCGCGGATGCGCGCCGTCGCGGCGCCGCGATGGACCGCCAGGGCCCCCTCCACGACCTCGGCGATGGGCGCCTCGGTCCAGCTCGACCGGGTCAGGATGTCGTGCGCGCGGCCGAGCGAGATAAGGCGCGCGGCGAAGGCCTCGCGGGCCGCCTCCGGATCGGGGGCGTTGCGGAACGTCTGGCTGGCGATCGCCTGGACGAGGGTGAGCGTGTTCTTGACCCGGTGCTGCAATTCGCCCGTGAGCAGGCGCTGGTGCTCCTCGGCCCGCTTGCGCTCGCTGATGTCGAACATCGCCCCGATCATCCGCACCGCCGCCCCGTGCCCGTCGCGGATGACGTAGCCGCGGTCGAGGATGTCGGCGTAGCTGCCGTCCGCGCGCAGGAAGCGGTACTCGTCGCTCCAGGCGGTGCCGGCCCCGTCGATGACGGCGTGGATGGAGGCGTCGATCCGCGCCCGGTCGTCGGGATGGATCTGGGCGATCCACCAGTCGCCGGTCGGATCCACCGCCTCCGGCGAATAGCCGTGGGCGACCGTGAGCGCCTCGTTCCAGAGGACGTGGTTCGTCGCGAGGTTCCAGTCCCAGATCGCGTCGTTGGTCGCCCGCGCCGCGAGGCGGTAGCGCTCCTCGGTCTCCCGCAGGGCCTGCTCGGCCCGCCGGCTCTCCGTGACGTCCCGCGCGGTGCCGATGAAGCGCACGGGGCGGCCGTCGACGACGAAGACCTGCCCCTTGGCGGCGACCCAGCGCTCGACGCCGTCCTCCAGGCCGACGGTCCGGTACGCGATGTCGTAGCTGCCGCTTCCGGCCGGGTCGAGCGCGGCCATGACCGCCTGATCGACCCAGGACCGGTCGTCCGGGTGCAGGCCCGCCAGGAACACGCCGTAGCTGACGGGCGCGTCCGGCCTCAGGCCGAACAGGGCGCGGGTCCGCGCGTCCCATTCAAGCGTGTCCGTGACGAGGTCGTAGTCGAAGATGCCGGTCCCGGTCGCCTCGACGGCGAGGTACAGCTGCTCCCGCGCCTTGCGCAGGTCCTCCTCGGCCTGGCGCCGGTCGTGGATCTCGCTGTTGCTGCCGAGCCAGCCGACCACCGCGCCGCTCGCATCCCGGCGCGGTTCGGCCCGGATCAGGAACCAGCGATAGGTCCCGTCGTGGCGCCGCAGGCGCGCCTCGGTGTCGTAGACGATCTCGCGGCGGCGCGCGGTGTCCCAGGCCAGGAGCAGGCCGGCGAGGTCGTCCGGGTGGATCGCCTCGCCCCAGCCGAGGGGGAGCGCCTGTTCCGGGGTCTGCCCGGTATAGGCGAACCAGCGGTCGTTCAGGTAGCTGAGGCTTCCGTCCGGATTGCCGAACCAGATGATGGCCGGGGCCAGTTCCGTGAGCGCCTCGAAGCGCTCCTCGGCCACCTTGCGCTCGTGGATGTCGAGGGTGGTGCCGATCCAGCTCGTGAGGCGGCCCGCCTCGTCGCGCACGGGCCGGGCCCGCGACAGGAACCAGCGGTACTGCCCGTCGGCGCGGCGAAGGGGAAACTCGACCTCGTAGGCCCCCTGGCTTCGCGCCGCCGCGAGCCACGCCTCGCGGACGCGCTCGCGGTGATCGGGGTGAATCGCGCCCATCCAGCTCGCCTCGCCGGTCTCGCCGGGGGGCAGGCCCGTGTAGTCGTACCAGTAGGCGTTGCAGTAGGTGATGGTGCCGGCCGCGTCGCCGAACCACACCACCTGCGGGCTGACCTCGACGAGGGAGCGGTAGCGCAGCTCGCTGTCCCGCAGCGCGGCCTCCGCGTTGCGGGGCCCGGTGCGGTCGCGCAGGATCTTGAGGAAGCCGATGAGCCCGCCCCCCTCGGCGGTGAGCGGCATCATCTCGCCCGAGGCCCAGAAGCGGCTGCCGTCCTTGCGGATGTGCCAGCGCTCGTTGGGCGCGCGGCCGCACTGCGCGGCCATGCGCATCTCGACCTCGGCCCGGCCCTCGGCCCGATCCTCCGGCGTGAAGAACGCCTCGATCGCCTGCCCCAGCATCTCCGCCTCGGTCCAGCCGAGGATGCGCTCGGCGCCCGCGTTCCAGCGCGTGACGCGGCCGCGCGGGTCGGTGGCCACGATCGCGTAGTCGGTGGCGCTGTCGAGGATGCGCTCGTGCAGCAGGCGCTGCTCCGCCTGCTCGCGCAGGGAGCGGCGCAGCTCCATCTGCGCCATGGTCTGGCGGGCGAGCCGCGCGAGGCCGCGGCGCTGGCGCTCCGACAGCTTGCGCGACCGGGTGTCGAGGACGCAGACGGTCCCGATCGGCAATCCCTCGGCGGTCTTCAGGAGGGCGCCGGCGTAGAAGCGCAGGCCGGGCTCGCCTTCGACGAGCGGATTGCCCGCGAAGCGCGGGTCGCGGGCGGTGTCCGGGACGTAGAGGAAGTCGTTGTGCAGGATGGCCTGCCGGCAGAAGGACGTCTCGAGCGGCGTCTCGCGCACGCCGAGGCCCACTTCCGCCTTGAAGAATTGCCGCCCATCGCCGACGAGGTTGACCACCGCGATCGGCGTCGCGCACAACTCGGCGGCCGCCTCCGCAATCTCATCGAAATCCTGCTCACGGGGCGTGTCGAGCAACCGGTAACGGTCCAGGGCTCGAAGGCGCAACGCCTCCTGCTCGCTCGTCGTGGCGCAGTTCATCGTACAGACAGGTTCGGGACGGCCGGATGGTTCCACCATGCAGGTTCGGCCGGGGCGAAAGTGAGGCTGGCGCCGTCGGGAATTCGGCGCATCGTGCCATCGACTGCACCGAGGACCGCACCGAGGACGGCATCTTTCTTTTCACAACTGTGTTGCCGCCGTGGATGGCAACTCCCGGCGCTCACCCCGGTTACAATTCGCGTGATGTTGAATCGCGGGCAACCCCGTGCCCGCCCGATGCCCGCCCGCGACGAACCGACAGGTCATCCTCCCGCCATGCTTGGTCGCCCCCCTCGATGCCTGAAGCGCCCGGCCGGCGCGGTTCGACCGACCGCGACCGGTGGCGAACCCGTCGGCGACCGCGCCGCGATGGGGTGGCCGGTGGGTTGGGTGGTGGGTTGGGTGCCGCGTGGCGATGCCTGGGCGCCGGGCGTCGCGCATCATGGCTGACGCCTTCTCGTTCCTGCCGCCCGGGGGACGGACCGGTGCCGAGATCCGCGCCCACGACTGGTCGGCGACCTCGATCGGGCCGCCGGAGCGCTGGCCGCAATCGCTGCGCAGCGCGCTGTCCCTGATCCTGTCCTGCCCCACGGCGATGTTTCTCGCCTGGGGGCCGGACCTGCTCTGCTTCTACAACGACGCCTACCGGCCGATCCTCGGCTACCGGCTCCCCGACGCCCTGGGGCAGCCCTTCCGCGCGGTCTGGGCGAGCATCTGGGACGAGATCGGCCCGCTCGTGGAGGCCACCCTCGCGGGCGAGAGCCAGACCGTCACCGACGTCATGCTCGACCTCTCGCGGGAGGGAAGACCCGAGCAGGGCTGGTGGTCCTTCACCTACTCGCCCGCCTACGACGAGGCCGGCGCCGTCAGCGGCCTGTTCTGCGTCACCGCCGAGACGACGACCCGCGTCCTCGGCGAGCGGCGCCTGCGGGAGAGCGAGGACCATTACCGACACACGGTCGAGCTTAATCCGCAGGTGCCCTGGACCTGCGACCCGGACGGCAACATCACCTCCTACTCGAACCGCTGGCTCGAACTGACCGGACAGGCCCCGGGCGAGCCGGACGGATCCGGCTGGGCCAAGTCGCTTCACCCCGACGACGTGCCCTGGACCATGACCGTGTTCGCGAGCTGTCTCGCCTCCGGCGAGCCGGTCGACGTGGATTACCGCATCCGCATCGCCGGCACCGGCGCGTACCGCTGGATGCGGGCGCGCGCCCGGCCGAGGCGCGACGAGAGCGGCGCGATCATCCGCTGGTACGGCGTCGTCGAGGACATCCACGACCGCAAGCTCGCGGAGGAGCGGCTGCAGGAGATGAACGCCACGCTGGAGCGGCGCGTCGCGGACGCGCTCGCCCAGCGCAAGCTCTGGGCCGACGTGTTCGAGACCACCGACGCGCTGGTCGCCGCGCTCGACCACGATTACCGCGTGCTCGCCGTCAACCGCGCCTACGCGGACGAGTTCGAGAGCATCTACGGCGTCCGGCCCCGGGCCGGCGACAGCCTCCTCGACCTGCTCGGGGACCATCCCGACCACCGCGCGGCGGCGCGGGCGGTCTGGTCGCGCGCCCTGTCCGGCGAGGAGTTCAGCCTCGTCGAGGCGTTCGGCGACGCCGACCGCAACCGGCCCTTCTACGAGTTGCGGTTCACGGCCCTGCGGGACGTGGAAGGGCGCAGGATCGGCGCGTTCCAATACGCCCAGGACGTCACCGAGCGGCTGCGCAGCCAGGAGCAGCTCGCCCGGGCCGAGGAGGCGCTCCGCCATGCCCAGAAGATGGAGGCGGTGGGGCAGCTCACCGGCGGCGTGGCGCACGACTTCAACAACCTGCTGACCATCATCCGCTCCTCGGTCGAGTTCCTGCGCCGGCCGAACCTTCCGGAGGAGCGGCGCAGCCGCTACCTGGAAGCGGTCTCGGACACCGTCGATCGCGCCGCCAAGCTGACGAGCCAGCTCCTGTCCTTCGCCCGGCGGCAACCCCTCAAGCCCGAGGTGTTCGATCTGGGCGAGCGGCTTCGCGGCGTGGCCGACATGCTGAACGCGGTGACGGGCACCCGCATCCACATCGCGGTGGCGGTGCCGGAGGCCGCCTGCCACGTGCGGGTCGATCCGAGCCAGTTCGAGACCGCGCTGGTCAACCTCGCGGTCAATGCCCGCGACGCCGTATCGGGCGAGGGCACGCTGACGCTCCGGCTCGCCTGCGGGACGGCGCTGCCCTCGATCCGCGGCCATGCCGGCGCGGCCGGACCCTTCGCCGCGATGTCGGTCTCCGATGACGGGATCGGGATCGCACCGGAGCACCTGACGCGCATCTTCGAGCCCTTCTACACCACGAAGGCGGTGGGCAAGGGAACGGGGCTCGGCCTCTCCCAGGTCATCGGCTTCGCCAAGCAGTCGGGCGGCGACATCGACGTGGCCAGCGAGCCGGGACGCGGCACCACGTTCACGCTCTATCTGCCCCAGGTCGATCCGCCCGAACCGGAGGCGAAGCCGGGGGAGGACGAGCCCGAGGCCGCGATCGAGGAGCGGGCGCTCTGCGTGCTCGTGGTCGAGGACAACCTCGATGTCGGGCGCTTCTGCACCCAGCTTCTGGAGGATCTCGGCCACTCGATCGTCTGGGCGCACGACGCCGAGACGGCGCTCGTCGAATTCGAGCGGGTGCCGTTCCGGTTCGATGCCGTCTTCTCGGACGTGGTGATGCCGGGAATGGGCGGGGTCGAGCTCGCGCGGCGTCTGAGGGCCGACCACCCGAACCTGCCGATCATCCTGACCACCGGCTACAGCGACGTGCTGGCCCAGGACGACGCCCACGGCTTCGACCTCGTGCGCAAGCCCTACTCGACCGAGCAGGTCGCGCGCGCCCTCCGCAGCGTCCTGAACCGCCGCCCCCGGCCGGCGGCCGCCGGTCACCGGCCGGTACCGGCTTAGAGCGCCGGGCGGCGGGTCCGAGCCGTGCCGCCGACGAGCCGTCCCCTCGGGGGGCTCAGGCGCCCGTCTGACCGGGAGCCCCGCCGGGAGGCGTCAGGCCGCCGCCGACGCCGTCCGCGGACGGCGATGCCGGCTCGGCGCTGCCGGGCATCGACACCTCCGGCCGCGACAAGGCCGCCTGCAGACGGCTCTCCTGCTCCGGCGAGAGCGAGGACCGGATCACGCGGCCGCGGAACTGCGACATCTCCGCGAGGACCTTCTCCGGCTGAGCCTTGCGCACGAGGATGAATAGGGCCGAGGTGTTCGGCTGCAGGGTCTCGGCGATCTTGCGGATGAAATCGTCGTTGATGCCGAAATCGGCGAGCTTGCCCGACAGGGCGCCCGCGCCCGCACCGAGGGCGGCGCCGGTGGCGAGGCCGAGCAGCGGGTTGAGGAAGAGGAGGCCGACCAGCGAACCCCACATCGCTCCCCAGATGCCGCCGGAGGCCGCGCCGGCGCCGACGAGATCGACGCTCTGCTTGAGCCGCAGCTTGCCGTCGGGACTCCGGAGGGCGACGACCGCATCCTCCAGATCGATCAGGTACTCGGTCTGCAGGCGTGCCAACGCGTTCAGGGCGCGGTCCGCCTCGTGCGGATCCTCGAAGCCAACCACCACGAGCTCGGCCATGCGTTCCTCCTCGCACGATAGGGCACGGTCCGGTGGTCCCGGCCGCGTCTCGGTCAGGATGGCGAACCGGGCCGGCTGAAGACGGCCGTCTCTCCGCGATCATGGGTCGTCGAAGGGACGTCCGTGGGCACAAAGAGGCAAAATTCGAAGCTGCGCCGACGACCACACGCGACCGGCACGGCGTCTGTTCTGTATTTCCCCGACGATCACCGGATCTCGACGGAGACGTCTCGATACCGGACCCTGTCGTCGCCCGAACGACCAGCACTTCACGCCCCTTCGCGAGCAGATCCCAACCCTAACCCACAGGCCGGCGGCACGAATTGATCTGTCTCATTGGAAGACCCGGCAGGCGGGCCGAGAAATGCTCCGGCCGGAACCCGAGCGTCCGACGCGATCTCGGGCAAGCGTTCATCCGGCGTCCGCTGACAGCAATTGCGAACCGATCGCGGCCCGATCCGTAACGTCGACGTGACGACGCCGGGCGCTTACCTTGGGAGACGCGCGATGGCGGGAGCCCACCCGGGCGAAAACGGCCGCGATGTCGTCGTGGAGGCGGACGCGTCGACCGCCTATTGGCAGCACCGGCCCGACAACACGCTGCCGCCCCCGGACATGATGGGGGCCTACATGCGCAACCGCCCCATCCCGGATCAGCGGGTGGCGGGGCGCAGGGCCTGGATCATCGGCAGCGGCATCGCCGGGCTGGCGGCCGCCTTCTACCTGATCCGCGACGGCGGCCTGCGAGGCGAGGACATCACCATCCTCGACGCCTTGGGCGTCGAGGGCGGCTCCCTCGACGGCGCCGGCACTCCGGAGGACGGCTACATCATCCGCGGCGGCCGCGAGATGAACTGGAACTACGACAACCTGTGGGACATGTTCCAGGATATTCAGGCGCTCGAATTGCCGGAAGGCTACAGCGTCCTCGACGAGTATCGGCTCGTCAACGACCGCGACCCCAACTACTCGAAAGCGCGGCTCATGCATCGGCAAGGGCAGATCCGCGATTTTACGCATTTCGGGCTGACGAAACCCCAGCAATGGGAGCTGGTCCGGCTGCTGCTCAAGCGCAAGGAGGATCTCGACGACATCACCATCGAGCAATATTTCAGCACCGGATTTTTCGAGACAAATTTCTGGTTCCTCTGGCGATCCATGTTCGCCTTCGAGAACTGGCACAGCCTGCTCGAGATGAAGCTCTACATGCACCGCTTCCTCGACGCGATCGACGGGTTGGCGGACATGTCGGCGCTCGTCTTCCCGAAATACAATCAGTACGACAGTTTCGTCCGCCCGCTGGTCGACCACCTCCAGGCCCGCGGCGTGACTGTGCGGTTCGGTGCCCGCGCCGACGACCTCGCGATGCGGGTCGAGGGCGAGACCCGGACCGTCACGGGCATCCACGTCCGGACGGACGGCAGGGACGAGATCATCCCGGTCGGGGACGGGGACGTGGTCTTCGCCCTGACGGGCTCGATGACCGAGGGCACGGCCTACGGCGACATGGACCGTGCACCTCTCCTCGAACGCGGCCGGCACGACCCGGGCGAGGACAGCGATTGGACGCTGTGGAAGAACCTGGCGGAAAAATCCCCGATCTTCGGAAAACCCGAAAAGTTCTACGGCGATACCGGGAAATCGATGTGGGAATCGGTGACGCTGACCTGCCAGCCGTCGCCCCTCGTCGAGCGATTGAAGGACTTGGCGGTCAACGATCCCTATTCGGGCAGGACCGTGACGGGCGGGATCATCACCTTCACGGATTCGAACTGGGTGCTGAGCGTGACCTGCAACCGCCAGCCGCATTTTCCCGGTCAGCCGAAGGACGTGCTGGTGCTCTGGGCCTACGCGCTCCTGATGGATCGGGACGGCAACCAGGTCGGCAAGCCGATGCCGGCCTGCACGGGCCGGGAGATCCTGAGCGAACTCTGCTACCATCTCGGGATCGCCGATCAATTGGATGCGGTCGCGGCCAGGACAAAGGTTCGCCTGGCGCTGATGCCCTACATCACGGCGATGTTCATGCCCCGCGCCGCCGGCGACCGGCCGCACGTCGTGCCCAAGGGCTGCACGAATCTGGGCCTGATGGGCCAGTTCGTCGAAACCTCCAACGACATCGTCTTCACGATGGACAGCTCGGTCCGCACCGCGCGCGTGGCGGTCTACACGCTGCTCGGCCTCGCCAAGCAGGTGCCGGACATCAGCCCGGTCCAGTACGACATCCGCAATCTCATCAAGGCCGCACGCGCCCTGAACAACAACGAGCCCTTCCCCGGCGAGCGTCTGCTGCACCGGCTTCTCGGCAGAACCTACTACGCGCATATCCTGCCGCCCCTGCCGGACCTCGAAGGCCCGCCCCACGGATCGGCGCAACTCGAGCTGAAGCACCTGCTCGGCAGCAGACGCCAAGCCCTGAACGCCATTGGTGCGTCCTTCGTGCAGATTCGCGGGTATCTCCGATCGCCCAAATGATCGCGGTGCGTCTTGGACGACCGGGCATTCCGTCTCGACAAGATCGCCGATCGTCCGGATCCGATGGCGACTTGAGAGTCGAACGGATCATCGCCGCAAATCTTCGACCGACGCGACTTTCGAGCCGATCCGGCCTCTCGACATTGCGCTGCTGGCCTGCGATCCGGCGGCAATTCTCCGGCCCGGCCCAAAGTCCGCTCCGGTTTTACCCCCGCCCGACCACGATCTCGCCCCAGAATCGCCGAGTGCCGCCGGACATTTGGTTAACGACAGATTGACCGGCTGCGGGAGCATTGCGCCCGTGCCGACAGGGCGGTTCGGGGGCGGGGGCCGCTCCGGGACGAGGTTTCGGGCGGCGCAGCATGGCACATCCTCTCTTCTCGTGGGCGCTGCCCTCGGCCGCTTACGTGAGCGCGGCGCTGATCCTGGCCTCGTCCGCCCCGTTCGGATCCCTCGGCCTGCCGCCCCGGCAAGCCGTGGTGACGCCTTTTGCGGCAGAGCCGGTGCCGGACGCCCCCGTGAACCATGCCCTCGTGACCGATACCCCCTCGGAGGCGATGGCCGAGACCGCCGCCCAAGGGTCGGTTGAGGGGTCGCTTGAAGCGTCGGTTCAAGAGCCGACCCAGGCGCCAGCCGCCGCACCGGAGGCCGCCGAACCGCAGGACGTCGCGCTCGCCGAGTGGGGGCCGCTGGCGCTGCCCGCTCCGGCCGACGCCCGGTTCGGGATGGCGGCCCTGTTCTGGCTTCCGGACGCGCCTCAGGAGGCCGCTCTCGCCCAGCGCGTGCCCCTGCCCGTGCGGCGCCCGCCCGAGCTGACGAGCCTCGGAGCGGCGGCGGCCCTGCGCCGGGCCGAGCGTCTCGCCGCCCGCCGGGCCACGGTGGCGGTGGCGCCGACCCCGACGGAGGACACCCGCACCTTCTTCGAGAAGCTGCTCGGCGTCGAGAAAACCGCCTCCCCCGCCCCCGCCCTCGCCTACGCGGCCCTGGAGAACGGCGCGGCCGAGTCGGCCGCCCGCCGGCCGCTCGTCACGCCGGCCCCGGTCGCACCGCCGTCCGGCGAAGGCGGGATCGCGGTCTACGACATCAGCGCCCAGAGCGTGGTCCTGCCGAGCGGCGAGCGGCTGGAGGCGCATTCCGGCCTCGGCGAGAGCATGGACGACCCGCGCTTCGTCCATCTCAAGATGCGCGGCTCCACGCCGCCGGGCACCTACGACCTGACGGAGCGCGAGGCGCCGTTCCACGGCGTGCGGGCGCTGCGCCTCACGCCGGTCGGCGGCAGCGAGGCGATCTACGGCCGCGTCGGCCTCCTGACCCACACCTACCTGCTCGGCCCCAACGGCGCCTCGAACGGCTGCATCTCGTTCAAGGATTACGACCGGTTCCTGCAGGCCTATCTGCGCGGCGAGATCCGCCGCGTCGTGGTCGTGCCGGGCCGCGGTCGCGACGCGACCCCGTTGCTCGCGTCGCGGTAAGACATTCACAGCCCACTTTTATTTCTTTCTGAGAAAAATAAATTCTCTTTACGCTCGATTTTGGCCCGATCCTCGCATAGGCTCCGGAGGAGTTCCCTTCCCGCTCGTTGAGCGGAGCGTCGTGTGCATCGGAGTCGTGGCGTATGCGTGTGATCCAACGCGTCCTGGGCAACCGGTCGGAGGCCGGCTTGGCGGAGCGCCTGCATCACCTCGAGCATCACGGCGCGGTGGATATCCTGAGGGTGCCGAGCGCCGACGTGGCCCGGCGCCGCCTTCGGGCGACGACGGTGGGCGGTGAGGAGATTGCGCTCGCCCTGCCGCGGGATCAGGCCCTGTTCGACGGGGCCGTGCTCGTCCTCGACGACCATCATGCCCTGGTCGCCCGCGTCGGCGCCGAGCGCTGGCTGCGGCTCGTGCCGGCGCGCATCCCCGACGCGCTCGAACTCGGCTACCATGCCGGAAACCTGCACTGGCGGATCCGCTTCGACGGCGGCGCGATCCTGGTCGCGCTGGAAGGGCCGGCGGAGGATTATCTCGTGCGCCTCGGTGCCCTGGTCGAGGAGGGCCGCGTCGCCCATTCCGTCGACCCGGCGGCCGAGGAGGGTTGAGGCGTTGCTCGCCGCCCTCACCGCGCTCCAGCAGGCCGACACCGCCTTCCCGAGCGGCAGCTTCGCCTTCTCCAACGGCCTCGAAGGCTTGGTCGCCGAGAACCCGGCCTTCGACGAGGCGGCGCTCGCCCGCACCGTCGCCGCCGCCCTGCGCTTCCGCTGGGCCGAAACCGACCGGGTCGCCCTGATCCTCGCCCATCGCGCGGATCGGGCGATCGAGCGGCTCGCGGCCATCGACGCGGCGGTG
>NZ_BPRD01000259.1 GCF_022179745.1 Methylorubrum podarium | reverse complement strand
ACTTCAACAACCTGCTCACCATCATCGTGGGCAACCTCGACATGATCGTCCGCCGACCCGAGGATGCGGGGCGCGTCGCGCGGCTGGCGACCTCCGGCCTGCAGGCGGCCAAGCGGGGCGCCGAAGTGACCGAGAAGCTCCTCGCCTTCTCGCGCCGCCAAGTGCTGCGGCCCGAGACGGTCAACCCGAACCGCCTGCTCAAGGACTTCCAGGGCCTCTTGCGGCGCGCGATGGGCGAAACCATCCAGGTGCGGCTCGACCTCGATGCCAGCCTCGACCCGGTCCGGCTCGACCCGGGGCAGTTCGAGAGCGCGGTCCTGAACCTCGCCGTGAACGCGCGCGATGCGATGCAGGGCGGCGGCGTGCTGACGGTCAGGACCTGCAACGCCCACCTCGACGCCGGCGAACTTGCCGACCGGCCGGACCTCTCCCCCGGCGCCTACGTGCTCGTGGCGGTGACGGATACCGGTCACGGCATGGACGCGGCCACGAAGGCGCGCGCGTTCGAGCCGTTCTTCACGACCAAGGAGGTCGGCAAGGGCACGGGCCTCGGTCTGAGCCAGGTCTACGGCTTCGTGCGGCAGGCCGGCGGCCACGCGCAGATCAAGAGCGAGGCGGGGCGCGGCACCAGCGTGGAGCTCTACCTGCCGCGCTCGGTCGGCCAGGTCGCGGAGAGCCAGCCGGTGGGACCGCTGCCGCTGCGCCGGGCGGCCGCCGGAGAGGTCGTGCTCGTGGTCGAGGACGAGCCGGCGGTGCTGGAAATGGCGGTCGAGAGCCTGGGCGAACTCGGCTACCGGACGCTGACCGCCACGCAGGCGAGCGAGGCGCTCGACCGCCTGCAGGGCCCGGAGCGGATCGACATCCTGTTCTCGGACGTGGTGATGCCGGGCGGGATGAACGGGGTGCAGCTCTCGGTCGAGGCGCGGCGCCTGCGCCCCGGTTTGCGGGTGCTGCTGACCTCGGGCTACACGGGCACGGCCCTGGACGACCAGGGCGTGCCCGCCGACCTGCCGCTCCTCAGCAAGCCCTACCAACGCGAGGAGCTGGCGACGAAGATGCGGCTGGTGCTGGGCCGCGCCTGATCCTGAACGGCAAGCCCGGCCGCGGTGCGGTTTGGGCGTTCACGGACCTGCCCGGCTTGCTTGGCGGCGACGTCGCGCCCTTCGCGCCCGACCTTGTGGAGTCCGCCCCCGGCTTCGGTCGAAGCCGCCCGTCGCGGGGGTAGCGGGGCCGCTCAAGACCCGACAAAGGCCGTGAGCTCGTCCGGCGTCCCGTGCGGGAATGCCTGCCGCAGGTGGTCGAGGAAGGCCGACACGCGGGCGCTGAGCAGCCGGCGCGAGGGATAGAGCGTCCAGAGCGCGATCTCGGGAGCGTCGACGTCGCCCCAGTGGACCAGGCTGCCCGCCCGGAGGTCGCGGCTGACGAGCGAGATCGGCAGGCTCGCGGCCCCGACGCCGACCCGGACGGCGTCGCGGATCATGATGAGCGACGACAGGGTGAGGACCGGCTCGAAGGCGATACGCGACCGCCCGCCCGGCGCCATCATTGGCCAGACTCCGCTCCGGCCGTCCCCGCCGCGGACCACGGCCGGCACCGGCCGGTCATCCTCCGGCCGGCCGAGATCCGGGCTCGCCACGACGACCAGCCGGTCGCGCAGGAAGGCGCGGCCGACGAGGCTCTCGTCCGCCTCCGGGTTCACCCGGATCACCAGATCGTAGCCCTCCTCGACCATGTCGACGGCCCGGTCCTCCGTCGTCACCTCCAGGCGCACGGCCGGGTGCTTCACCGCGAACTCCGCGGCCAGCTTTCCCATCGCGACCTGCGAGAACAGGAGCGGCGCGCTGATCCGCAGCCGCCCGCGCGGCGTCCCCCCGCCCGAGGCGATGGCGGCCGCCGTCTCGTCGAGTTCGGCCAGCAGCGCCCCCGTCCGCTCGTGCAGCGCCCGGCCTTCCTCGGTGAGCTTCAAGAGGCGCGTCCCCCGCTCGAACAGCCGCAGGTCGAGGCTCGCCTCCAGTTCGGTGACCCGCCGGGACAGTGTCGCCTTCGGACGGCCGGAGGCGCGGGCCGCCCGCCCGACGCCGCCGTGCCGGGCGACGAGGTTGAAGTCGGCGAGGGCGAGAAGGTCCATTCGTTCCACCAGCGAGACGGCCTGTCCTAACAGGCCGTCTATCGGGCGGAATATGGATCATTAGGTTTCCGGAGGCCAGCAGGCACCAACCGGAGAGAACACCATGACCATCCTCGTCACCGGCGCGACCGGCACCGTCGGCCGCAACGTCGTCGATCAACTCCTCACGCGCGGCGCCGACGTCCGCGCCCTCGTCCGCGACACCGCCAAGGCCAACCTCCCGGCCGGCGTCGCGACCGTGCAGGGCGACCTGCTCGACATCGATGCGGTGCGCGGCGCGCTGTCGGGCGTCTCGACGCTGTTCCTGCTCAACGCCGTCGTGCCCGACGAATTCACCCAAGCGCTCATCGTGCTGAACGCCGCCCGCGAGGCCGGGATCGAGCGGATCGTCTACCTCTCGGTGATCCACGCCGACGTCTCCGTGAACGTGCCCCACTTCGCCGGCAAGTTCGGCGTCGAGCGCATGATCGAGCGGATGGGCATGGCCGCCACCATCCTGCGCCCCGCCTACTTCATGCAGAACGACCTCACGGTCCGGGACGTGGTGCGCGAGCACGGAATCTACCCGATGCCGGTCGGGGCGAAGGGCCTCGCCATGGTCGATGCGCGCGACATCGGCGAGGTCGCCGCGCTCGAGCTCATCCGCCGCGAGCGGGCGGCCGCGCCGCTCCCGCTCGACCGGATCAACCTCGTCGGCCCGGACACGCTGACCGGGCCGGGCCTCGCCGCGATCTGGTCCGCGGTGCTGGGCCGGCCCGTCGCCTATCCGGGCGACCACATCGCCGGCTTCGAGCGGAACCTGCGCCAATTCATGCCGGGCTGGATGGCCTACGACATGCGGCTGATGGGCGAGCGCTTCCTCACGGACGGCATGGTGCCCGAGGCCGGCGACGTCGAGCGCCTGACCGCGCTGCTCGGCCGGCCGCTGCGCTCCTATCGCGATTTCGCCGCCGAGGCCGCTTCCTGAGCCGCAACCCGCATCCTCAAGGTCACAGGAGACCCGTCATGATCTATTCGACCGCCACCGTCCCGGTGAACCCGGAGGGCGAGACCCCGCTGACCCGCGAGCAGGCCTGGGCCGGCCTGGTCCGAAAGGCGCGCGACGCCCGCCTGTTCCTGCCGCCCGGCCTCTGCACCCGCTGCGATGTCGTCGAGGAGAGCGCGACGCATCTCGTGCGCGAGGCCACCATCGGCGGGGAGGACCTGCGCGAGATCATCACCTTCGAGCCGCAGGCCAAGGTCACCTTCTTCCAGGCCACGGGGCCGCGGGAAGGCGCCATCGTCAACGAGCTGTTCGAGGACGGCTCCGGTGTGCTCCGGCTTCGGTTCTACTGCTACCTGGGCCTGCGCGGGAAGGCGCCGAACGGCCCGGAGGAACAGGCCGAGCGGGCGCAGTTCGACGGCGAGACCGGCTACAGGGCGGCCCTCGTCTCGACGCTGAAGCGCACCCGCGAGCTCCTGGCGGACGGCAGACTCTAGGAGCCTTCGGCATCGTCCGAGACGGTGCCGACCGTGCCGCGGCGCCTCTCCGGTGATGGTCGACGCACGGCCGGTCCCGATTTTTCCACGATTGGGTCGGTCGAGGCACATCGGCGTCGATCGTGCATCTGGTACGAACCGGGCCCGGAGGTCCGCCGTGCAAGAGGATGCGCGTCAGCGATGAGACAGGGCGAGAGGAGCCCCCCGACCAACCGCGTCGGAGCGATCTGCCGATCCCTCCGGCGAGCCATCGTCGAGCGAGCCCTGACCCCGGGAGATCGGCTGCCCGAGGACGCGCTCGGCGAGCGGTTCAGCGTCAGCCGCACCATCGCGCGCCAGGCGCTGGTTCAGCTCGCGGGCGAGGGCTTGGTCGAGCTACGCCGGAACCGCATCGCCGTGGTGGCGAGCCCGAGCTGGGAGGAGGCACGCGACACCTTCGACGTGCGCATCAGCCTCGAGCGCCTCGTGGTCCAGCGGCTCGCCGGCCGGCTCAGCGCCGAGCAGCGGGCCACGCTCGAAGCGCATATCGAGGGCGAGGAACGGGCGAGCGGCGGTTCCGAGGCCGCCTCGATCCGGCTCGCCACGGAGTTTCACCTGCTGCTCGCCGAGATGACCGGCAGCCCGGTGCTCAACCGCTACGTCGCCGAGATGGGCTACCGCTGCGCCCTGATCCTGTCGCTCTACAGCCGGCCGCACTCGTCCGACTGCGCGGTGAGCGAGCACCGGGGCATCGTGGCAGCCCTGGTCGAGGGCGATGCCGGGCGGGCGGTCGCCCTGATGGACCACCATCTCGACGCGGTCGCAGAAAGGGCGCGCATCCTCGACGAGCCTCGGCGCGAGCGCGACCTCCTTCGCCTGCTCGCGCCCTACGTCGACGGATGACCGGTCAGGCCGCCGCGCCCTGCCGTTCGAGAATCCGCTCGGCGCTGTCGTTCCACACCTCCATGGAGACGATCAGCCCCTCCCGCACGGTGAAGCGGTCGACGTAGCGGTTGCCCTCGAACGGGGTGCCGTCCGGCCACGCGCCGTAGAGCGTGCCGAGGCTGTAGACGGTGGTGACGCCTTCGCCGGGCACCACGTCGAGCCGCTCCATTCGCTTCTTGACCCAGGCGTAGCGGCCGGCGTTGAAGGCCGTGACCTCGCGCGGATGATGGAACACCCGGCCCCCCGTGAAGACGATCGCGATGCCGGGCGCCATGTAGCGCGCCGCCGTTTCCGGATCCGGCACCATCGAGGCCTCCAGATAGGCCGTCACCGCCGCCGCATCGCGCGCGGCCCGCGCTTCCTTCTCATCCATGCCGAGACCTCCGTGCTGCCGGGCGCCGATCATGCCCATGTCCTCCCGGGAGAATGACGAAGGCGTGACAAGTGTGCATGCAGAAAGTGTATGCACTTTGCCGGCACTTTGTGCACACTTCTCGGGCAGACGTCGAACGATTCGGAAAATGTGAGAGAAAACAAGGCCGCGCCGGCTGGCACGGCTGTTGCGGACGTCGGTCGACCACAAACGGGATCGGATCGCCATGCCCCACCGCCTCGACGCAGCCCGATCTCTCACGCGGCGACTCGCCCTCGGCGCCCTCCTGGCGGGGTTCGCGAGCCTCGGCCCCGTCCAGGCCGCCGAACCGATCCGGATCGGTCTCGTCACCGCGCTCAGCGGACAGTCGGCGAAGTCGGGCGAGGCGATCTCCCGCGGGATCGGGCTGGCGATCGAGGAGATCAATAGCGGCGGCGGCGTCCTCGGCCGGCCCCTGGAACTCGTCGCCCGCGACGACGAGGCCAACCCGTCGAAGGGCGTGCTCGCCGCCCGCGAGCTGATCCAGCGGGCCGGGGTCGTGGTACTGATCGGCGGCCTCGACACGCCGGTCTCGATGGCGATCGTGCCGATCGCCAACCAGATGAAGGTGCCCTTCGTCGGGCCCTGGGCGGCCGGCACCGGCATCACCCGCAACGGGGCGGCGGACAACTACGTGTTCCGGGTCTCCGCCGTCGACGCCCTCGTGGACGAGGCCCTCGTCGCCTACGCGGTGAAGACCTACGGCGCCAAGAAGCCCGGCGCGATCCTCGTCAACAACGCCTGGGGCGAGTCGAACCAGCAGGGCATCGTCGCGGCGCTGAAGGCCGCGGGTCTCCCCAGCGCCGGCATCGAGAAATACGAGGCCAACGACATCGACATGGTCCCGCAACTGTCGCGGCTGCGCGAGGCGGGGGCCGTCGCGCTGTTCCTCGTCGGCAATGTCGGCCCCTCGGCCCAGGTGGTGAAGTCCCTCGACCGGATGGGCTGGACCGTGCCGGTGATCTCCCACTGGGGGCCGGCCGGCGGGCGCTTCGACGAACTCGCGGGCCCCGGTGCGGCGCGGGTGCACTTCGTCCAGACCTTCACCTTCGCGGGCAACGACAGCCCGAAGGCCAAGGCGGTGCTCGACGCGCTGAAGGCGAAGTACCCGGCGATCAAGTCCATGGCCGACGTCACGCCCGCGGTCGGCATCGCCAATGCCTACGACGCCACGCACCTGATCGCCCTCGCGATCAAGGCTGCCGGCGCCACCGAGGGGCCGAAGGTCCGCGACGGCTTCTACAAGGTCCCGGCCTATGCCGGCCTGATCAAGACCTACGAAGCGCCGTTCGCCCCGGACCGGCACGACGCCCTGAAACCGGACGATTACATCTTCGCCAGCTTCCGGAACGGCGAGATCGTCGCGGTGTCCAAGTGAGCCGCCGTTCGAGCCGCCGTTCGAGCCTGCGGCCGGGGAGGCGCCCGTGCTGACCGGAACCCTCGTGAGCGGGCTCGGCCTCGGCAGCATGTACGGGCTGGTGGCGCTCGGCTTCCACATCACCTTCGCGGTGTCCGGCACCGTGAACTTCGCTCAGGGCAGCGCCGTCACCCTCGGGGCGGTGCTGGGCTACGCCTTCGGGGTCCAGCTCGGCTGGCCGATGCCGCTGGCAATCGCCGCGTCCCTGGCCGGCTGCGCCCTGCTCGGGCTCGCCGTCGAACGGTTGCTGGTGCGCCCCTTCGTGGTGCGCGGCTCGGACGCGTGGCTCCTGGCCACGGTGGCCGGCGGCATCATCCTCGACAACGTCCTGCTGTTCACCTTCGGCAAGGAGCCGCGCAGCCTGCCGTCGTCCCTGGTCTCGGCGCCCGTTCAGGTTCTCGGCGCGGGCATCTACCCGCTCCAGCTCGTGATCCCGGTGGTCGGCATCGCCGCCGCCGTGGCGATCCGCGCCGTGTTCCGCGGGACGGAACTCGGCCGCGTGCTGCTGGCGGTGGCGCAGAACGCCGAGGCCGCGCGGCTGATGGGCATCGACGTCGCCCGCACCGTGGCCTGCGCCTTCGCGCTCTCGGCCGTGCTCGCGGGCGCGGCGGGCCTGCTGATCGCGCCGCTCTTCTCCGTCTCGGCCGAGATGGGCGCGCTGTTCGGCATCAAGGCCTTCGCGGTGGCGATCCTCGGCGGAATCGGCTCGGCCACCGGCGTGGTGCTGGCGGGCCTGCTCTACGGCCTCGTGGAGGCGGGCGTCACCGCCACGCTCGGCTCCGGCGCGACCCAGATCGTCGTGTTCTCGGTCATCATCCTGGCGCTGGCGCTCCGCCCGAACGGTCTGCTCGGCCGCGCCGCCGTCAACAAGGTCTGACCCATGCGCTCGCTTCTCCGGGCGCCGGCCGCGATGCCGCTCGCCATCCTGGCCCTGACGCTCGCCGGCCTCGGCCTCGTCGGGCTGACCAGCGGCTACAGCCACTTCGTCATCGCCCTCGTGGC
>NZ_BPRD01000258.1 GCF_022179745.1 Methylorubrum podarium | reverse complement strand
CGCATCTCCCGCAGCGCGCGTTCGGTGCGCGTAAGCCCCGAAACCGGCCGCCTTCCCGTCCCGGAAGCGTCCGACACCGACCAGGAACCCCGTTCGCCCCGGCAGGCCCCCGCAGCCGCCGCACCGCCCTCGGTGCGGGGCCGAGGTGAGGAAAGCTCAGACCTGCCCCGGATGAGATCCGCATGGTGGCAGTGCTCGCGGCGCGCGCGCCCTGGCGCGCGCATCCGCAATCGCGAAGGGATCGAGGCAGCCTTCGGTTCACGTCGATCCCGCCCCCCCCGAACGTCGCGCAGGATCCGCAAAGGAGAAAACAGGGCGAGACCGAGCCTCCCTCTCGACGTCCGCTCTCCGGCATGTTTGCTGAGGAGACCGGCCAGCACGAGCCGAGCGGGGAGCGAACATGCGCAACGGTTGGGTTGTGGTCGGCGCACTTGGCTGCGCCCTCGGCGCGACGCCGGCTCAGGCGGGCATCACCGGCATCGAGATCGCCAGCGTCGAACCTTTCGCCGATGGCGCGGAGTTCGGCGCAGCGGGCAGCTACGAGCGTGTCGTCGGCACGGCCCGTGGTGAGCTGGATCCGGCCGATCCCGCGAATGCCGGCATCGTCGATATCGCGCTGGCGCCTCGCAACGCCCGCGGCATGGTCGAGTACAAGACCGACCTGTTCATCCTGCGGCCCAAGGATCCGGCGCGCGGCAGCGGAACGCTGCTGTTCGAGGTGCTGAACCGCGGCCGCAAGTTCCTGTTCAACTGGGTTCTCGACGCGCCGGCCCAAGCGGTACAGGCCGTCAACGATCCGAGGACGGCCACCGATGCCGGGACCGGTCTCGTCCTGCGCCGGGGCTACACCATCGTCTGGTCCGGCTGGGAGGCCGACGCCCTGCGCCAACAGGGCGGCATGGCCATCGACGTGCCGGTCGCCACCCGCGGCGGCAAGCCGATCGTCGAGGTCGTGCGCGATGAGCTCGTCAGCGCGACCCGCGGCCCGCCGGAGGCGCCCTTCTACCTGACCTTCAAGACGGCCGGACCGGACAAGGCGAGCGCGCAGCTGACCGTGCGGCGCCGGGAGGCCGACCCGCCGCGGCCGGTCCCGCCCGGCGCTTGGCACTACGCCACGCCGCGTCAGATCGAGCTCCTGCCGAAGGGCACCAAGCCGCTGCCCGGCTCGCTCTACGAATTCACCTACCGAGCCACCGAGCCGAAGGTTCTCGGGATCGGCTTTGCCGCTACGCGGGACGTGGTGGCCTATCTCCGCAGTGAGAGCGGGACGGCCAACCCGGCCGGCGGCGCGATCCGGCACACCCTCGCGCTCGGCATCTCGCAGAGCGGGCGCTACCTCCGCGACTTCATCCAACAGGGGTTCAACCGGGACGAGGGCGGCAAGCGGGTCTTCGACGGGATGCTGTCCCACATCGCGGGCGTGGGCGGGGTGTTCCTCAACGCCCGCTTCGCCCAGCCCTCGCGAACCAACACGCAGCACGAAGACCATCTCTATCCGGAGAACACCTTCCCGTTCTCAGCCGCCGGCCAACACGATCCGATCACCGGGCGGACGGGCAGCATCCTGCGGGACGATGGGTTCGATCCTCTCCTGATCGAAGCGAACACCGGCACGGAGTATTGGCAGAAGGGCGCCTCCCTCCTGACCACGGATCCGGTCGGCCGCACCGATGTGCCGCTGCCCGACACCGCGCGCGCCTACCTGGTGTCGAGCGGCTTCCACTACGGGCGCGCCGGCCTGACCTCGACCAAGGGACCCTGCGCGAACCCGCGCAGCACCCTCAACCCGGCCCCGGCGGTTCGCGCGCTTCTCGTTGCGCTCGAGGAATGGGTGAAGGACGGCAAGGCCCCGCCGGAGAGCCGTGTCCCCCGCCTGTCCGACGGGACCTTGGTCGAGGCGGCGGAGATCGGGTTTCCGTTCATGGTCGGCGTGCCCGTTCCGACGGCGCCGAATGCGATCGCCCGGTTCAGCACCTACGTGGATCCCCGCCCGGAAAGCGGGCCGCAATATCGCCCGCTGGTCCCGCGCGTCGATACGGACGGCAACGAGGTGGCCGGCATCCGCTTGCCGGCGGTCGCGGCCCCGCGGGCGACCTTCACCGGCTGGAACCTGTATGCCGATCCGTTCCCCGCCGGCGCGTTGTGTGATCGCGAGGGCAGCCAGATACCGTTTTCGCGCACGCGTGCCGAACGGGACGCGGCCGGCGACCCCCGTCCGTCCCTCGAGGAGCGGTATCAGGATACGGGTGCCTACGTCGCGGCCGTGACGAAATCCGTCGATGCCCTCGTGTCGGAGCGCCTGCTCCTGCGGGAGGACGGAGAGCGCATGATCGCGGCCGCGCGACAGGAAGCGCCGTAGCGGGCGGCGCTCCGGGCGTGCCGGCGGCCCTGCGCAGGCCGGGCGGCATCGATCGGCAGGCCGGCCCGGATGCGCGGGTGGGCCCGCGGCCGTCACGCCCGGTCCGAGAGCACCCTCGGGCCGGCCACGTCCTTCGCGCGGCCGACGCCGGGGGAGGGGCTCGCCGGAACGCCTGACACCCCTGAACACCGCAGAACGGAGGAAGCGCCCGCGCGGGGTCCCGGGCCGCGATCGCTCCGGAGCCGCCGGCCGGAGGGCACGAAGGCCATTGACGATAGATGATGGCCATAATAGATTATGGTCATCATTTCAAAAGCCGTCGATCGGCCTTGGGGGAACTGGCTATGGATGCGCGATGGGTGATCGGTTTGACCGGCTTGGTCCTGGCAGCCTGCTCGC
>NZ_BPRD01000257.1 GCF_022179745.1 Methylorubrum podarium | reverse complement strand
GCCGAGGGCGGCGAGCCGCGAAATCGTCTTGGAGGCGGTCGGCGGGCGCACCCGCAGGGTGGCGGCGAGATCGCCCATGGTCATGCTGCCGGCGGCGGCGAGGGCCTGCACCACCTGCTCCTGGCCGGCGAACAGGTCGAGCTCGGCGAGCCGGTCGCCGACCCGGGCGCGATGGAGCCGCGCCGCCTGGACCAGCGCCCATCCGACGCTCTTGGCCGCGGGGGGGCGCAGCCGCTTGACGGTCTTTCCCGCCTTGTCCTTCTGCGCGCTTCGACCACCCGGCTGACCGGGGGCCTCGCCGTGCGCCGCCACCACGGCGACCGCTTCGTTTGCCGCCGACATGATCAGGTTTCCCTTCGCGGACGCGCGGGCTCTCATACGCTGCCCGAGAGGAGACCTTCCGGGCGGCCCGCGCGCCAAGCATCTGCCGACGTGCGATGAAACTTCGATGACAGAAACGTCTCGCTTTGCCGCCTGTGGACCGGCAAGACACAGCTCCTACGAGAAATCGCTTCACGGCGCGGCCGATTTCATGGATTCCGGCGCCGCATGAGCTTCCACCGCCTCCGAGACAACGGGCCGATCCGATGACGCGCCGCGAGTCGCTCGGCCTCTATCCTCTGCGCGACCTGCGCCGGCCCGCAGACGGCGAGCCGTGGACCGCGACCGGTCCCGATCCGGTCTTCGCCCTCGGTCCGGCCCCGGCGGTAGCCGCCCTGTCGGGCAGGCGCATCCGCTTTCGCTGCCGTCCGGAATCGGTGCGGCCGGTGCTCGCCGTCGAGGCGGCGGGCGAATCCGAGTCGCGCCGCTACCGACTCACGATGCGGGCGGACGGTACCGACGACCTGATCCGCCTGCCGCCCGGCACCCGCGCCCTGCGCCTGGAGGCCGCCGAGGCGGGCCCGCGCTTCCGCCTCGACGCCGTGCGGGTCGAGCCGGCGGGCCGGATCGAGGCGTCGATCCTGTCCGCTCGAACCATCATCGAACGGCTGCCGCCGCAGGAACGCCGGCCGCTGCGCCTCCTGCGGCGCGCTCTCGGCCTGGTGCGCAGCGTGCCGCCGCGGGAGATCTGGCGCCGGCTCACCCGCGCCGCCGAGACCCGCCGCCCGCCCGCCAGCTACGCCGCCTGGATCGAGGCGGTGGAGGCGAAGGCTTTGCCCACGCCGGACGCCCTGCGCGCGCAGGTCGCGGCCCTGCCGGAGCGCCCGCTGATCTCGCTCCTCATGGGGGCCGGCGACGATTCGCGTCACGTCGCGGCGACGCTCGTGAGCCTGCGGGCGCAGGTCTACCCGGATTGGGAACTGTGCCTCGCGGCCGCGCCGTCGGCCGCGCTCCAGGCGCTGGCGGCGGAGGACGGCCGCATCCGCCTGCTCCCGCCGGCCGGCGGCACCGCGGCCTCCCTCGATGCGGCGCTGGCGCAGGCGCGCGGCTCCCATCTCGCCACGGTGGAGCCCGGCACCCGGCTCGCCCCCCACGCCCTCCTCGCCCTCGTCCGGCGGCTCGCGCGCGAGCCCGATCTCGACCTGCTCTATTCCGACGAGGACCGGATCGGGCCGGACGGGGCGCGCTGCGATCCGGTCTTCAAGCCGGACTGGTCGCCCGAGACGCTCGAGGGCGGCTTCTACATCGGCAGCCTCGCCCTCTGCCGCACCGCCCCGGTGCGGGCGGTCGGCGGGTTTCCGGGCGAGAGCGAGGGCGCGGCCGATTACGACCTCGCGCTACGCCTGACCGAGGGGAGCCAGCGCGTCGGGCACGTCGCGCAGGTACTCTGCCACCGCCGCGCCGCCGCGCCCGACCCGGAAGCCGCCGCCCGCGCGCTCGCCCGACGCGCCCGGCGCACCGGCGCGCTGGACAGCGTCCGGGTGCTGGCGCCCGAGCATTTCGCCCTGCGGCGCGCGCTCGCGACGCGACCGCTCGTCTCGATCGTGATCCCGACCGCCGGGCGCGACAGCACCATCGGCGGACGCCCAGTCGATCTTCTGGCCGCCTGTCTCGCCAGCATCCGCGAGGCCAGCACCTACGACAGCATCGAGATCGTGGCGGTCGATAACGGCGACCTGCGTCCGCCGACGCGGGCGGCGGTCGAGCGCTTCGGCGCGCGCACCGTCACCTGGAGCGAGCCGGTCTTCAACGTGGCCGCCAAGATGAATCTCGGCGCGCGGGCGGCGACGGGCGAAGTGCTGGTCTTCCTCAACGACGACATCAGCGTCATCACGCCGGACTGGATCGAGGCGATGCTGGCGCAGCTCGCCATCCCCGGCGTCGGCGCGGTCGGGCCGAAACTCCTGTTCGAGGACGGCAGCCTGCAGCATGCCGGCGTGGTCTTCGGCGAGGGCCTGCCGGACCATGTCCGCCGCGGCTTTCCGGGCGACGACGCGGGCTATGGCGGATCCACGCTCGCCAACCGCAACTACCTCGCCGTGACCGGCGCCTGCGTGATGGTGGGCCGCGCCGATTTCGAGGCCATCGAAGGCTTCGACGAGGGTTACGCCATCAACTACAACGACATCGATTTCTGCCTGCGGCTCGGCGAGCGCGGCTTGCGCACCGTCTACTGCGGGCAGGCGAGCCTCTACCATTACGAGAGCCGCAACCGCATCCCGACCGTCGACCCCGCCGAGCAGGCCCGCTTCCGCAAGCGCTGGGGCGCGCGCCTCGCCCGCGACCCGTACTATCCCGACCCGTTCGGCATCCGCCCGCCCGCCTTCGAACTCGACGCGGAGCGGTTTCCGCAAGCCGCGGCGCGCATGGTAGAGGCGTGGCGATGATGGCGACGACACACGAACTCGGAGGCCGCCGGTGAAGGCCGTGATCCTCGCGGGCGGACTCGGCACGCGGCTCTCGGAGGAGACCGTGGTGCGCCCCAAGCCGATGCTGGAGATCGGCGGACGGCCGATCCTCTGGCACATCATGCAGATCTTCGCCGCCCACGGCGTCACCGAGTTCGTGATCTGCCTCGGCTACAAGGGCTACGTCATCAAGGAATTCTTCCTGAACTACCGCCTGCACCTGAGCGACGTCACGCTCGACCTCGGCCGCGGCCATGTCGAGTTCCACCGCTCGGCGGCCGAGGAGTGGAAGGTGTCGCTGATCGAGACGGGCGACGCCACCATGACCGGCGGGCGCCTCAAGCGGGTGCGCGACTATCTCGGTGAGGACGACTTCTTCATGACCTACGGCGACGGCGTCGCCGATATCGACCTCACCGCCTTGGCCGCTTTCCACCGGGCGCACGGCCGCCTCGCCACCCTGACGGCGGTGGTGCCGCCGGGCCGCTTCGGCGCCCTCGACCTCGACGGCGACGCGGTCCGCAGTTTCCGCGAGAAGCCGGCGGGGGACGGGGCCACCATCAACGGCGGCTTCTTCGTGCTCTCGCCGCGCGTGCTCGACCGGATCGCGGGCGATGCCACCGTCTGGGAGAACGAGCCCCTGGAGAGCCTTGCCCGCGACGGGCAGCTCCACGCCTACCACCATCACGGCTTCTGGCAGGCGATGGATACGCTTCGCGACAAGAAGCACCTCGAAGAACTCTGGGCAAAGGGCGACGCCCCCTGGAAGGTGTGGTGATGGCCGCGCTCAACCCCGATCCCGCCTTCTGGGCGGGCCGGCGCGTGCTGCTCACCGGGCATACCGGCTTCAAGGGCGCGTGGCTGAGCCTGTGGCTCGCCCGCCTCGGCGCGCGGGTGACCGGCTTCGCCCTTAGCCCTGAGACCCGCCCGAACCTGTTCGACGCGATCGGCTTCCCGCCCGACCACTCGCGCATCGGCGACATCCGCGATCTGCCGGCGCTGGCGCACGCCGTGGCGGCCGCCGAGCCCGAGATCGTAATCCACATGGCGGCGCAGGCCCTGGTGCGCCCGTCCTACGCCGATCCGGTCGGGACCTTCGCGGTCAACACCATGGGCACCGTTCACCTGCTGGAGGCGGTGCGGACGGAGCCGGGCGTGCGCGCCGTGGTCGTGGTGACGAGCGACAAGGCCTACGAGAACCGCGAATGGCCCTACGCCTATCGCGAGACCGAGGCGATGGGCGGGCGCGACCCCTACAGCGCCTCGAAGGGCTGCGCCGAACTCGTGACGGGCGCCTACCGCGCCTCGTTCTTCGGCGCGGGCGGCCACCCGGCGCGGATCGCCAGCGCCCGGGCCGGCAACGTCATCGGCGGCGGCGATCATTCGCTCGACCGGCTGATCCCCGACATCGTGCGCGCCTTCGAGGCCGGAGAATCGGTCGAGATCCGCGCCCCCCACGCGATCCGCCCCTGGCAGCACGTGCTGGAGCCGCTCGCCGGCTACCTGCGGCTGGCCGAATGCCTCGCGGGCACGGACGGCGAACGCTTCGCGGAGGGCTGGAACCTCGGGCCGGCGGACGAGGATTGCCGGCCGGTCGCCGACTTGGTCGAGCGGCTGGCCCGCGGCTGGGGCGGGAAGGCCCGCTGGCACCTGTCCGAAAAAACCCATCCGCACGAGGCGACCTATCTCAAGGTCGATGCCTCCAAGGCCCGCGCCCGCCTCGGTTGGGACCGGCGGCTCAGCCTCGACACGGCGCTCGACTGGACCGCCGCATGGTACCGCGCGGCGGCCGCCGGCGCCGATCGCCGCGCCCTGGTCGAGGCCGAGATCGCGCGCTACGAGGCGCTGGGCCAGCCTGGAGCAAACGCCGGAGTCGACGCGTGACCGCCCCGACCTGCCGCGCCTGCGGCGCCGCCCTCACCCGGACCTTCTGCGATCTCGGCCTGTCGCCGCTCGCCAATTCCTACGTCACGCCGGAGCGGCGCCACCGCGGCGAGGTCTTCCACCCGCTCCACGCCTATGTCTGCGACGCCTGCTGGCTGGTGCAGCTCGAAGCCTTCGAGAGCCCCGAGGCGATCTTTTCCGATTACGCCTACTTCTCCGGCTTCTCCGCCGGCTGGCTGCGGCACGCGGAAGCCTACGTCGCCGCGATGATCGAGCGCTTCGGCCTCGGGCCGCAGAGCAAGGTCGTCGAGGTCGCGAGCAACGACGGCTACCTGCTGCAATACTTCGTCGCCCGCGGCGTGCCGGTGCTCGGCGTCGAGCCGGCGGCCAACGTCGCCCGCGTCGCGGTCGAGCGCGGCGTGCCGACGGAGGTCGCCTTCTTCGGCCGCGACACCGCCCGGCGCCTCGCCGCGGCCGGGTACAGGGCCGACCTGACGGCAGCCAACAACGTGCTCGCCCACGTGCCCGACATCCTCGACTTCACGGCGGGTTTCGCCGAGATCCTGAAGCCGGAGGGCGTGGCGACCTTCGAGTTCCCGCACCTCCTGCGGATGATCGAGAGCCGGCAGTTCGACACGATCTACCACGAGCACTTCTCCTACCTCTCCCTCGGCGTCGTGATCGGACTCCTGCGCCGGCAGGGCCTGCGGGTGTTCGACGTCGAGGAATGGCCGACCCATGGCGGCTCGCTGCGCGTCTTCGCCTGCCACGAGGCGGCCGCGCATCGACCGACTCCGGCGCTGGAGCGGGTGGTGCTCAGCGAGTGGGGCGCGAACCTGTTCGACCTCTCGGGCTACGACGGCTTCGGGCAGGCGGTGGCCGACATCAAATGCGCGGCCCTGCGCTTCCTGATCGAGGAACGGGCGGCGGGCCGCACGGTCTGCGCCTACGGCGCGGCGGCCAAGGGCAACACCTTCCTCAACTATTGCGGGATCGGCCCGGAGCTGATCCGGGCGGTCGCCGACCGCTCGCCGCACAAGCAGGACACGTGGCTGCCCGGCAGCCGCATCCCCGTGGTCTCGCCCGAGGAGCTGTTGGCGATGCGCCCCGACACCGTACTGATCCTGCCCTGGAACCTCAAGGACGAGATCGCCGGGGAGATGGCGGCGATCCGCGAATGGGGCGGGCGCTTCGCCGTGGCGATCCCCGAACTGACGGTGTTCTGATGATGCCGTCCGGCCGTCCCGCCCGCCGCCTCATCCTGAGGTGCCGCGAAGCGGCCTCGAAGGATCGTCCAGACATCGCGCGGCTGGCTGGAGGATCCTTCGAGGGCGCCGCGTCGCGCCGCCACCTCAGGATGAGGACGGGACTGGGATCGGCCGTGCCCTCGCAAGCGGGCCCCCGCGTCCCATGATCTTCGAGGAACTCGACCTTCCCGGCCTGTTCCGCGTCGTGCCCGAGCCGCACGCCGACGAGCGCGGCTTCTTCGCCCGCACCCAGTGCGAGAGCGAGTTCGCCGAGCGCGGTTTGGTCGGGCGCTTCACGCAGTCGAGCGTGTCGTTCAACCACCGCCGCGGCACCGTGCGCGGGATGCATTTTTCGAGAAGGCTCCACGCCGAAACGAAGCTCGTGCGCTGCACCGCCGGCGCGATCCACGACGCGGTGATCGACCTGCGTCCAGATTCGCCGACCTATCTCCGCACCGCCTCGGTGGCCCTCTCGGCCGCGAACCGTCACGCCCTCTACATCCCGGCGGGCCTCGCCCACGGCTTTCAGACGCTCAGCGACGACGCGGAGATCCTCTACATGATCGACCGCCCGTTCGTGGCCGCCGCCGCCGACGGGGTGCGCTGGGACGATCCCGCCTTCGCCCTCGCCTGGCCCGAGCCGGTCACGGTGATCGCGGCCCGCGACCTCGCCTTTCCCGATTGGGCGGGGCGGTGAAGCGGGTTCTCGTCACCGGCGGGGCCGGCTTCGTCGGCCGCCACGCCATCCCCGCGCTGATCGCCTGCGGCTTCGAGGTCCACGCGATCGGGCGGACGCCCCCGGCAGGCGCGCACGCCTTCCACACCGCGGACCTGCTGGACCCGGCCCAGAGACGCGCCGCCGTGCAGGCAGCGGGTGCGAGCCACCTTCTCCACCTCGCCTGGGTCACCACGCCCGGCCGCTACTGGCAGGCGCCGGACAACCTCGACTGGACCGCGGCGAGCCTCGACCTCGCGCGGGCGTTCCGCGAAGCGGGCGGCACCCGCGCCGTGGTGGCCGGGACCTGCGCGGAGTACGATTGGACGGTCACATCTCCTCCCCCTTGTGGGGAGGAGCTGGAGGTGGGGGTGGTGCAGGAGGCACCGCAACGCCCCTTCCAGAACGACCCCCACCCCGTTCCCCTCCCCGCAAGGGGGAGAGGACAGACGGCGTCCATCGGCCGCTTCACCGAATCCGCCCCCTGCCATCCCGCGACGCTCTACGGCGCCGCCAAGGACGGCCTGCGCCGCATCCTCGCGGCCTACGCGGCGACCGCCGGCCTCTCCCTGGCCTGGGGGCGGCTGTTCTACCTCTACGGTCCAGGCGAGACGGCGGGCCGGCTCGTCGGCGACGCGGCGCGGGCGCTGCTCGCGGGCCAGCGCCTCGCCACCAGCGAGGGCCGGCAGCGGCGCGATTTTCTGCACGTGGCCGACGCCGGAACTGCGTTCGCCACCCTGCTGGACTCGCCCGTCGAGGGACCCGTCAACATCGGCTCGGGCGAGGCCGTCGCGGTGCGCGACATCTTGCGGACGATCGGCGCGCTCACCGGCCGCCCGGACCTGATCGATTTCGGCGCCCGCCCGCTCGGACCCACGGAGCCGGCCTGCATCGAGGCCGACATCCGACGCTTGACCGACGAAGCCGGCTTTTCCTCGCGCACTGGCCTGGATCAGGGTCTGGCGGAGACGGTGGCGGCTTGGCGCGCCGTGCTCAGCACTGCGGCATCAGCCCCTTGAGACGGGCCAGGATGTCCTCGCCCGCGCAGGGACGGGCGATGAACTGAGCGCCCTCCGGCATGCGCTCGGGATCGGGCGAGGCGCGGCCGGACACGATCAGGATCGGCAGGTTCGGCCGGGCCTGGGCGACCGAATTCGCCAGCTCGAACCCGTCGACCCGGCCCGAGAGCTGCACGTCGGTCACGAGGCCGCAGATATCCGGCCGCGCCTGCAGGATGGAGAGGGCGCGCTCGGCGGAGGCGCATTGGACGGTGTCGTAGCCCCCCTCCTCCAGTACGTCGCCGAGGTCCATGATGGTCAGGGCCTCGTCCTCGACGATGAGGATGACGGGACGGTCGGCTTCCAAATTCGTCGTCTCGGTCTGGCTCGCCACCTTAAGCTCTCCCCGATTTGCTCCAGCGACCCAAGTTGTTCGCAGACTTGTTGTTCGCAGACCCGTTGTTTGCAGACTTGGCCGTTTCCCGTGCCGGGACCCGCTGCGCTGCGATGATCCAACGAGTAACCCCGCTGCGGGTTGCAGGGTCCCGACAGAGGGTGCCCTTCGCTTCACCGCCGGGCAAGCCTGCAAGCTTCGGGCCCTGGGGACGGACGCGGGAAACGTCAGGCGGTCGCCTCGGTCACCGCGGTCACCGCCGCGATCAGACGATCGAGGTCGTCCGCATCGATGGTGAGCGCGGGGGTGAGGTAGACGATGTCCCCGAACGGGCGGACCCAGACGCCGCGCTCGACGAAGCGCCGCTTGAGCTCGGCGAGGTCGGGCGGGCCGGCGAACTGCACCGCGCCGACGGCGCCGAGCACCCGCACGTCCCGCACGCCGGCGAGCCGGCGCAGGGGCGCGAGGCCCTCCTCCAGGCGCGCGGCGATGGCGCGGGCCTGTTCCAGGCGCGGCTCGGTCTCGAACAGGTCGAGGCTGGCATTGGCCGCCGCGCAGGCGAGCGGGTTGGCCATGAAGGTCGGGCCGT
Organism: Methylorubrum podarium; assembly: GCF_022179745.1. Classification (GTDB taxonomy): domain Bacteria; phylum Pseudomonadota; class Alphaproteobacteria; order Rhizobiales; family Beijerinckiaceae; genus Methylobacterium; species Methylobacterium podarium. Next base: position 7,210 of record NZ_BPRD01000257.1, on the reverse strand, counting down.
GCATCAGCGCCGCCGCGGGGTCGTCGGACCAGAAGGCAGAGAAGATCTCGGTGGTGGCGACGGTCGCGGCGAGCGCCATCGTGCCGCCGGTCAGCGCCTTCGACAGGCAGAGGATATCGGGCACGATACCCGCCTGCTCGCAGGCGAACATCGTGCCGGTGCGGCCGAACCCGGTGAAGATCTCGTCGGCGATGAGCGGCAGGCCGTGGCGCCGGGCGAGCCGCGCGACGGTCGCCAGCACCTCCGGCGGATGCGTCAGCATTCCGCCCGCGCCCTGCACCAGCGGCTCGACGATCACCGCCGCGAGTTCGTGGCGGTGGCGGGCGAGCGCCGTATCGAGGGCGGTCTCCTGCTCGGCCGAGCGCGGCAGGTTGCAAAAAACCTGGCTCGGCAGGTAGGCGCCGAAGCGGCGGTGCATCCCCTCCTCGGGGTCGCAGGCCGACATCGCACCCATCGTGTCGCCGTGATAGCCGCCGCGGAAGGCGAGCACGCGGGTGCGGCCGGTCTCGCCGCGGTTGAGCCAGAGCTGCACCGCCATCTTCAGGGCGACCTCGACGGCGACCGAGCCGGAATCGGTGAAGAAGACGTGGTTGAGCTCCCCCGGCAGCAGCGCGGCGAGGCGCGCGCCGAGCCGCTCGGCCGGGGCGTGGGTGAGGCCGCCGAACATCACGTGCGGCATGCGCATCAGCTGGTCGGCCATCGCGGCGGCGATATACGGATGGTTGTAGCCGTGGACGGCGGTCCACCAAGAGGCGATGCCGTCGATGAGCTCGCGCCCGCCCTTCAGGGTGATGCGCGTGCCCCGCGTCGCGATCGCCTCCAGCGGCGGCGCGGCAAGCTTCATCTGGGTGTAGGGGCGCCAGAGGTGGTGACGGTCGAGCGCGGTCATGCGCGGGGATTGGCGGGTGATGCGTTGCGAGTCAAACGCAACACCAACCCTTCCCCGCAGAGGGGAGAGGGCGATTCGCCGCCCCTACTCCGCCGCCTCGCCATACGCCTCCGGCGGCGGGCAGGAGCAGACGAGGTTGCGGTCGCCGTAGGCGTTGTCGACGCGGTTCACCGGCGGCCAGTACTTGTCCATACGCAGCGACCCGGACGGGAAGCAGGCGGCTTCCCGCGAATAAGGCCGCTCCCAGGTCCCGATCAGGTCCTGCACCGTGTGCGGCGCGTTCTTGAGCGGGTTGTCGGCCCGGTCCATCCGCCCCTCCTCGATCGCCCGGATCTCCTCGCGGATCGCCAGCATGGCGTCGCAGAAGCGGTCGATCTCGGCCTTGGTCTCGGACTCGGTCGGCTCGATCATCAGCGTCCCGGCCACCGGCCAGCTCATGGTCGGCGGGTGGAACCCGCAATCGATCAGGCGCTTGGCGATGTCCTCGACGCTCACCCCCGCGCTCTTCTGGAAGGGTCGGACATCGACGATGCACTCGTGCGCCACGCGCCCGTTCCGCCCGGCGTAGAGGATCGGGTAGGCGCCCTCCAGCCGCTTGGCGATGTAGTTGGCATTCAGGATCGCCACCCGCGTCGCCTGGGTCAGGCCGCGCCCGCCCATCATCAGGCAGTAGCTCCACGAGATCGGCAGGATCGACGCAGAGCCGAAGGCGGCGGCCGAGACCGCACCCTCCTCGCCCGAACGCGGATCGGAGGGCAGGAACGGGATCAGGTGCGCCTTGACGCCGATCGGCCCCATGCCCGGCCCGCCGCCGCCATGCGGGATGCAGAAGGTCTTGTGCAGGTTGAGGTGGCTGACATCGGCGCCGATGTCGCCGGGCCGGGCCAGACCGACCATGGCGTTGAGGTTGGCGCCGTCGAGATAGACCTGCCCGCCGTGGGCATGGACGATGTCGCAGAGTTCGCGCACCCGCGCCTCGAAAACCCCGTGGGTCGAGGGATAGGTGATCATGCAGGCCGCCAGCTTGTCGGCATGCTGCTCGGCCTTCCGCGAAAAGTCCTCGACGTCGATGTTGCCGTGGGCGTCGGCGCCGACCACGACGACGCTCATGCCGCACATCTGCGCCGAGGCCGGGTTGGTGCCGTGGGCCGAGGACGGGATCAGACAGACCGTGCGGTGCCCCTCGCCGCGCGACAGGTGATAGCCGCGGATGGCGAGCAGCCCCGCATATTCCCCCTGTGCGCCCGAATTCGGCTGCATCGAGATCGCGTCGTAGCCGGTGATGGCGCAGAGCTTCTGGCTGAGATCGTCGATCAGTTCCTTGTAACCCAGCGCCTGATCCTCCGGCACGAACGGGTGCAACTCCGAGAATTCCGGCCAGGAGACCGGCAGCATCTCGGCGGTGGCGTTGAGCTTCATCGTGCAGGAGCCGAGCGGGATCATCGCCCGGTCGAGGGCGAGGTCGCGATCCGCGAGGCGGCGCATGTAGCGCGTCATCTCGCTCTCGGCCCGGTTCATGTGGAAGATCGGGTGGGTGAGGTATTCCGAGGTCCGCTCCAGCTCGGCCGGCAGGCGCGGCTCGGGATAAGCCTCGTCGTAGGGCAGGTCCGTCCCGCCGAAGGCGCGCCACACCGCCTGAATGATATCGGGCCGGGTGCGCTGATCGACGCTGATGCCGATGCGGTCGGTGCCGACTTTGCGCAGGTTCACCCCGTTCTCGACGGCACTGCGCAGGATCACGCCCTGGAACGCGCTGACCTTCACGGTGATCGTGTCGAAGAAATGCTGCGGCTCGACCGTGAAGCCGAGCTGTTCCAGCCCCTCGGCGAGGCGCACCGCGTCGCGGTGGACGCGCCGGGCGATGGCCTTCAGCCCGGCCGGCCCGTGATAGACGGCGAACATCGAGGCGATGACCGCGAGCAGCACCTGGCTGGTGCAGATGTTCGAGGTCGCCTTCTCACGGCGGATATGCTGCTCGCGGGTCTGGAGCGCGAGGCGATACGAGCGGTTGCCGCGGGCATCGACCGAGACGCCGACGATGCGGCCGGGCAGCGCCCGCTTGTGGGCGTCGCGGGTCGCCATGTAGGCGGCGTGCGGGCCGCCATAGCCCATCGGCACGCCGTAGCGCTGCATCGAGCCGACGGCGATGTCGGCTCCCATCTCGCCCGGTGCCTTCAGGAGCGTCAGCGCCAGGGGGTCGGCGGCGACCACGGCGAGCGCCCCGGCCTCATGCAGCGCGGCGATGCGATCGGAAAAATCGTGAACCGCGCCGTTCACGCCGGGATACTGGAACAGCGCCCCGAAGACGGCGGACGGGTCGAGGTCCGTCAAGGGATCGCCGACCACGATCTCCCAGCCGAGCGGCGCGGCGCGGGTCCGCAGCACGGCCAGCGTCTGGGGCAGGCAGTCCTTGTCGACGAAGAAGGCGTTCCGGTCCGACTTCGCCACCCGCTTGGCCATGCCCATGGCCTCCGCGGCCGCGGTCGCCTCGTCGAGCAGCGAGGCGTTGGCGACGTCGAGGGCGGTGAGGTCGCAGACGAGCGTCTGGAAGTTCAGCAGCGCCTCGAGGCGTCCCTGGCTGATCTCGGGCTGGTAGGGCGAGTAGGCGGTGTACCAGGCCGGGTTCTCGAAGATGTTGCGCTGGATCGCCGGCGGCATCGTCGTGCCGTGATAGCCCTGGCCGATCAGCGAGACGAGGAGCCGGTTCTTGTTCGCGGTCGCGCGCAGCTTTTCGAGCGAGCGCCGCTCGGTGAGCGAGACTCCGAAATCGATGTACTCCGCCTGCCGGATGTCGGGGGGCAGCGTCTCGTCGATCAGCGCGTGCAGCGACCCGGCGCCGACGGTCTCGAGCATCTGGTCGATCTCGGACAGCTTCGGGCCGATATGGCGCCGGGCGGCGAAATCGAAGGGATCGTGGCGATCGTATTTCATGGGATGCCTCTCGGGCGAATAGGTTGCCGCCGGGACCACCCTCCCCCCTCTGCGGGGGAGGGTGCCTCGCGGATGCGAGGCGGGAGAGGGGAGCGACGCTTCCGGAGTGTGCGGAGCCGGCCCCTCACCCGCCCCCCTTCGGGGGCCACCCTCTCCCGCAGAGGGGAGAGGGCTGACCGACCCCGCTACTTCGCGAACTCGGCGTAGGCGGCCTCGTCCATCAGCGCGTCCATAGCCGCCGGATCGTCGAGCTTCAGCCGGTAGAGCCAGCCGCCGCCCTGCGGGTCGGCGCCGACCGAGGCCGGGTCGGCGACCGCCGCCTCGTTGACCTCGGTGACCTCGCCGGAGAGCGGGGCGTAGACGTCCGAGGCCGCCTTGACGGACTCGACCACCGCGGCGGCCTCGCCCTTGGTCAACTTCGCCCCGACCTTGGGCAGCTCGATGAAGACGAGGTCGCCGAGCTGTTCGGCGGCATGCGCCGTGATGCCGACCGTGGCGACGTCGCCGTCGAGGCGCAGCCATTCGTGCTCGTCGGTGAAACGCAGCATGGTTCGAACTCCTGATAGGCGAGGAAAATCAGCCGCGCTTGAAGCCGGCCGGGACGAAGGGGAGCGGGGAGACGACGAGAGGGAGACGCTGGCCGCGCAGCTCGGCGAAGACGCGGGTGCCGGGGGCCGTCAGCCCCGCCGGCAGGAAGCCCATGGCGACGGGGGCGCCGACGCTCGGGCCGAAGCCGCCGGAGGTGACGCGGCCGACGGCCTCGCCCCCCGAATCCACGGCGAAGAGCGGGGCGTCCGCCCGCACCGGCGCGCGGCCCTCGGGGCGCAGGCCGACGCGCCGCCGGGCGGGGCCGGCCTCCATCTCGGCGAGGATCTTTTCCGCGCCGGGGAAGCCGCCCGCGCGGGCGCCGCCGCGGCGGCGGGCCGGCGAGATCGCCCAGGCGAGGCTCGCCTCGACCGGGCTGGTGCCGGAATCGATGTCGGCGCCGTGCAGCGGCAGCCCGGCTTCGAGGCGCAGGGAATCGCGGGCGCCGAGGCCCACCGGCAGCACCTCGGGGCTCGCGAGCAGCGCCTCGGCCACGGCCTCCGCCCGATCGGCCGGCACGGCGATTTCGAACCCGTCCTCGCCGGTATAGCCGGAGCGGCTGACGAGGCAGGGTGCGTCGAGGATCGCGACCGCGCGCACATCCATGAACCGCATCGCCTGGGTTTCGGGGGCGAGCCGCGCCAGCACCTCGGCCGCCTTCGGCCCCTGGAGCGCGATCAGCGCATCCGGCACGAGCGTCACGTCGATGCCGTCGGGCAGATGGGCCCGGAGATGCGCGAGACCGGCCGCCTTGTTGCCGGCGTTGACGACGACGTGCAGCCGGTCGGGCAGGCGCGCGACCATCAGGTCGTCGAGGATGCCGCCGGCCGCGTCGGTCAGGAAGCCGTAGCGCTGACGGCCCTCGGCGAGACCGAGGATATCGATCGGGATCAGCGCCTCGAGGGCGCGGGCGGCCTCGGCGCCGTCGCCGGAGCGGGGCGTCAGCGCGATCTGGCCCATATGCGAGACGTCGAAAAGGCCGGCCGCCGCCCGCGTATGAAGGTGCTCCTTGAGCAGCCCGGCGGGGTACTGCACCGGCATCGCGTAGCCCGCGAACGGCACCATCTTGGCGCCGAGGCGCAGGTGGAGCGCGTGCAGCGGCGTCTGCGCCAGAGGTTCGGCGGGAGGAACGGGGGCGGCAGGGCTCGACGCCCCGGCAGCTTGCAAGCTCATCGGGCACTCCACGACAGACGGACCTTGCCCGCCGGCCGGCTGGCAAGTTGCCCCCATCTGTCGCGCTTACCTGAGAGCTTCCCTCACCCGGCGGTCGAGCGAGGTTTCTCCTTCGGTGGACGCCGGACGGCGCCTCTCTCCAGATTGTCCAACGGTACGGTGATTGTGCCTGAGAGTTTCCGGGGGTGGTTGCTCCGTCGGCGCCATGGCCCCCCTCGCGAGCGGCCTGGGCTCTCCCGTATCGTCTGTATCGGACGCAGCAAGGCTCGCACGGCGCGAACCACCGCGCAAGCCGGGCCCGGTGACGATCAGCGCTGCATGTTGCGGAAGCGGCAGTATCCGCGAAAGCTCTGGTAGCCGGCCGGGCAGCGGCGCACGCAGGCGCCGGCGGCGTATTTCAGCGGCGGACGGCAGGCGTTGCGGAAGCGCTGCTCGCCGAACTGGTAATCCTGGGCGGGGCCGGCGCGGACGGGCGCCGGGACGGTCAGGGATCCGGCGACGGCCAGAAGAGTGAGGGCGGCGAGGGCAAAGCGGCGCGGCATGAAAGAGGGTCCCGTGAGGCCTCCGGCAACGCGCCGATCGGCTGCGGGTTCGCCAGCGCCCGGGTCGCCGGCTTGACAACCTCCCGGCACCGACGCCTTCAGGCGCCATGTCGCCGAACCCGTCGCCGAACCCGCCGAACAGCCTCGACGCCTTCGCCGCCGAAAAACTCGCCGGCCTGGAGGCCGCCGCCCTGCGTCGCCGGCTGGCGGTGACCGCCCGCGGCCCCGAGGCGGCGGCGGAGCGGGCGGGGCGGAACCTCGTCTCGTTCTCCTGCAACGACTATCTCGGCCTCGCCCACGATCCGCGGGTGATCGCGGCGGCCGCTGAGGCGCTGGCCCGCTACGGCGCGGGTGCGGGCGCCTCGCGGCTGGTGACCGGCAACTCGCCCCCGCTCGCGGCGCTGGAGGAGCGGCTCGCCCGGCACAAGGGCAAGGAGGCCGCGCTCGTCTTCGGCTCGGGCTATCTCGCCAATCTCGGCATCGCCCCCGCCCTGGTCGGCGCAGGCGACCTGATCCTGATCGACGAACTCGGCCATTCCTGCCTGTTCGCCGGGGCGAAGATGTCGGGCGCGCAGGTCGTCCGCTTCGCCCACAACGACGTCGCGGGGCTGCGCGCGGGTCTCGCCGAGCATCGCGGCGCGGCGCGGCGGGCGCTGATCCTGACCGAGCGAGTGTTCAGCATGGACGGCGACCGGGCGCCGCTCGCCGAGATCCTGGCGGTCGCGGAAGACTACGACGCCTGGACCCTGGTGGACGACGCCCACGGCCTCGGCGTGGTCGAGCCCGGCCCGCGCGCGCCCCTCGAAATGGGGACGCTGTCGAAGACGCTGGGCTCCTACGGCGGCTATCTTTGCGCCTCGCGGCCCGTGATCGATCTGCTGACGAGCCGGGCGCGCAGCCTCGTCTACACCACCGGCCTGCCGCCGGCCTCGGCCGCCGCGGCGCTCGCCGCCCTCGACATCGTCGAGGCCGAGCCGGAGCGCGCCGCCCGGCCGCTCGCGCTCGCCCGCCGCTTCACCGCGCGGCTGGGGCTGCCGGAGGCCGAGAGCCCGATCGTGCCGGTCCTCGTCGGCGCGGCGGAGGCGGCGCT
>NZ_BPRD01000256.1 GCF_022179745.1 Methylorubrum podarium | reverse complement strand
GAGGTGCGGCCGGCGCGGCCCCGGCGCTGGTCGACCGAGGCGCGCGAGGCGCGGGCGGTGACGAGCCCTGTCATGCCGTTGCCGGGCTCGTAGAGCGGCACGCGGGCGAGCCCGGAATCGACGACGATGCGCACGCCCTGGATCGTCAGCGAGGTCTCGGCGATGGCGGTGGCCAGCACCACCTTGCGCCGCCCGGCCGCGGCGGGGGCGACCGCCCGGTCCTGCTCGCCCGGGGTCAGGGCGCCGTAGAGGGGGGCAAGGTCGGCGTCCTCGGGCAGCCGGCCCTCCAGCCGCTCGGCGGTGCGGCGGATCTCCGCCTGGCCCGGCAGGAAGGCGAGCACCGAGCCGGGATCGGCCCGCAACGCCCGCAGGATCGCGGCGGCCATCGCGTCCTCGATGCGCTCGGCCGGATCGCGGTCGAGATGGCGCGTCTCGACGGGAAAGGCGCGCCCTTCCGATTCGACGACCGGCGCGTCGCCGAGGAGGCCCGCCACGCGGGCGCCGTCGAGGGTGGCCGACATCGCCAGGATCCGCAGGTCCTCCCGCAGGGCGCCCTGCGCGTCGAGGGCGAAGGCCAGCCCGAGATCGGCGTCGAGGGAGCGCTCGTGGAACTCGTCGAACAGCACCGCGCCGATGCCGGTCAGTTCCGGATCGTCGAGGATCATCCGGGTGAACACGCCTTCGGTGACGACCTCGATCCGGGTGCGGGCCGAGATCTTGGAGCCGAGCCGCACCCGCAGGCCCACCGTGTCGCCGACCCGCTCGCTCAAGGTCGCGGCCATGCGCTCGGCCGCCCCGCGCGCCGCGAGCCGCCGGGGCTCCAGCAGGATGATCTTTTTCGCCCCGAGCCAGGGCTCGTCGAGGAGGGCCAGCGGCACGCGGGTGGTCTTGCCGGCGCCCGGCGGCGCCACGAGCACGGCGGAGACGCGCTCCGACAGGGCCGCGCGCAGGGCGGGGAGGGCGGCGTCGATCGGGAGCGCGGGGGACGACATGGTCCGCGAGGTGCCGCGGTTCGCGCGCGGGCGCAACCGTCCGGACGCTCCCGAGGCCGCCCCCGGCCATCCAGGGGCCGCGCGGCGGGACTCGGATGACGCGGTCGGCGCTGACCAAACCGAGTGAGTCGGTCAGCCGACGAACGATCCTCGAAGGGGAGGCTTCCGGCGCGAATCCGGGCGGGATTCCGCCGTCCTCGGGGGTCCCGGCGGGGGCGCCGCTTGCGACGGCTGGGGAGAGCGACCACTTGTCCACGGACTTCGCGACGGGCCGGCGGTGCCCGTCCGGAGCCGGGCTGCTAGCCTCTCCCCATGCCCAGCCTCAAACGTTCCCAACCCCTCGAACGGCGTGCCCAGGCGGCGGATACGGTGACCTCCTCGCCCCTCGACATCCCCGGCGCCACGCCGATGATGGCGCAGTACATCGAGATCAAGGCCGCCAATCCGGACTGCCTGCTGTTCTACCGGATGGGGGATTTCTACGAGCTGTTCTTCGAGGACGCGGAGATCGCCTCGCGGGCGCTGGGCATCGTCCTGACCAAGCGCGGCAAGCACGGCGGCGCCGACATCCCGATGTGCGGCGTGCCCCTGGAGCGGGCCGACGACTACCTCCACCGCCTGATCGCGCTCGGCCACCGCGTCGCGGTCTGCCAGCAGACCGAGGATGCGGCGGAGGCGAAGAAGCGCGGGCCCAAATCGGTGGTGCGGCGCGAGGTGATCCGCCTCGTCACGCCGGGCACGCTGACCGAGGACCGCCTGCTCGACCCGACGCGGGCCAACCTGCTGCTCGCCATCGGCCGGCGCAAGGTCTCCGACAGCCGCGAGGCCTACGGGCTCGCCGCCCTCGACATCTCCACCGGCCGCTTCTCCCTGAGCGAGGTGGACGGCGCGGAACTCGCCGCGGCGATCGCCCGGCACGAGCCGCGGGAGATCGTGCTCTCGGAGGTCATCCACGCCGACCCCGCGCTCGCCAAGCTGTGGCGCGAGACCAAGGCGGCGGTGGTGCCGCTGGCGCAGGGCGAGCTGGAGCCGGCCTCCGCCGAGCGGCGCCTGCGCGAGCAGTTCGGCGTCAAGACCCTCGACGGGTTCGGGAATTTCAGCCGGGCGGAGATCGCGGCGGCCGGGGCGGCGCTGCTCTACCTGGAGCGCACGCAGCTCGGCACCCGCGTGCCGCTCTCCGCGCCGAGCCGCGAGGCCACGGGCGCGACGCTCGCCATCGACGCGGCCACCCGCGCCAACCTCGAACTCACCCGCACCCTCTCCGGCGAGCGCAAGGGCAGCCTGCTCGACGCGATCGACCGCACGGTCTCGGCGGGCGGCGCCCGGCTGCTCGCCGAGCACCTCGCCGGCCCGCTGACGGACCTGCGGAAGATCGCCCGGCGGCACGACGCCGTCGCCTTCCTGGCCGAGGACGGGGCGCTGCGCGCGCACCTGCGCGACGCGCTGCACGCCGCCCCCGACATCGCCCGCGCGCTGTCCCGCGTCGGCCTGAACCGCGCCGGCCCGCGCGACCTCGCCGCCCTGCGCGACGGGCTCGACGCCGCCGCGACGATCCATGAGCGGCTGTCGCGGGAGGATCTGCCGGACGGGCTCGTCCGCCTCGCCCGCCGCCTCGACAAGGCCGACCGGGCGCTCGCCGGGGAACTCGCCGCGGCGCTCGCCGACGACCTGCCGCTCAACCGCCGCGACGGCAATTTCGTCCGCGCGGGCTACCACGCCGAGATCGACGAGGCGCGGCTCCTCGGCCAGGACTCGCGCAAGGTCATCGCCGCGCTCCAGGCGCGCTACAGTGAGGCCACCGGCTGCCGGACGCTCCGGATCAAGCACAACAACGTGCTCGGCTACTACATCGAGGTGCCGCAGGCGGTGGGCGAGGCCTGCCTCAAGGGCCTGATGCAGGATTTCGTGCATCGCCAGACCATGGTCGACGCGATGCGCTTCACCAGCGTCGAGCTCGGCGAACTCGAGTCGAAGATCGCGGGCGCCTCCGACCGGGTGCTGGCGCTCGAATCCGAGGTGTTCGACCGCCTCGCTGCTCGGGTGGGCGAACAGGCGGAGGCGATCGCCGACATCGCCGAGGCGCTGTCCGGCCTCGACGTGGCGGCGAGCCACGCCGAGCTCGCGGTCGAGCTCGCCTGGACCCGGCCGATCATCGACGAGAGCCTCGCCTTCGAGATCCGCGGCGGGCGCCACCCGGTGGTCGAGGCGGCGCTGCTGAGCGCCGGCGAAGCCTTCATCGCCAACGACTGCGACCTGTCGGGGGACGAGGCCGGGCGCATCCGCCTGGTCACCGGCCCGAACATGGGCGGCAAGTCGACCTTCCTGCGCCAGAACGCGCTGATCGCCGTGCTGGCGCAGATGGGCGCCTTCGTGCCGGCGAACGAGGCCCGGCTCGGCGTGGTCGATCGCCTGTTCTCCCGCGTCGGCGCGGCCGACGACCTCGCGCGGGGCCACTCGACCTTCATGGTCGAGATGGTCGAGACCGCGGCGATCCTCAATCAGGCGACCCGCCGCTCGCTGGTGGTGCTCGACGAGATCGGCCGCGGCACCGCGACCTTCGACGGCCTGTCCATCGCCTGGGCCTGCCTGGAGCACCTGCACGAGAAGAACGGCTGCCGGGCGCTGTTCGCCACCCATTTCCACGAGCTGACGGCGCTGAGCCAGCGCCTGCCGCGGCTCGACAACGCGACGCTGAAGGTCGCCGAGGATCGCGGCGAGGTGGTTTTCCTGCACGAGGTGGTGCCGGGCGTGGCCGAGCGGTCCTACGGCCTGCAGGTCGCCCGCCTCGCCGGCCTGCCGCCGAGCGTGGTGGCGCGGGCCGGCGCGATCCTCAAAGGGCTCGAAAGCTCCGAGCGCGAGCGCCCCGCCCGCCGCAAGATCGAGGACCTGCCGCTCTTCGCGAGCCTGTCCGCCGCGCCGCCGCCCCCGCCGGAACCGGTGAAGCCCCCACCGGACGACCGGCTCGGCCGGCTGATCGACGGCCTCGACCCCGACGCGCTGACCCCGCGCGAGGCGCTCGACGCACTCTATCGCCTCAAGAAGGAGCGGGCCGCAGGGTAAGCGCGGTTCGAGGCCGCGGGGCCGCGCGGCTCACGGGGCGGGCGAGGTCTGCTATAGAGCGTGCGCCGATGCCGGCCGCTCCGGCCCGGCCGTCGTTTCTCCCCGTCGCGGTCCCGGCTTCGCCCGGGATCGGACCATCGTCGTGGGAGGACGAGGCGCCGGGCCGCTCGGAAACAGATCGATGCTCCGTCTCCTCCTTGCCCTCCTCCTGACGCTCGCCGCCCCCGGTCTCGCCGGGGCGCAGGGCGCGATGACGGCGGTCAAGGCCAAGGATCTCGTGCGGGCCCAGCTCGTGGCCGAGAGCGAGGCGCTGGTGCCCGGCCGCACGGTGACGCTCGGCCTGCACATGGCGATGAAGCCGGGCTGGCACGTCTACTGGCGCAATCCGGGCGATTCCGGCCTGCCGCCGGAGATGGCGTGGCGCTTGCCCGAGGGCTTCTCGGTCGGCCCGGTGCAGTGGCCCGTCCCGGAGCGGATCCCGGTCCAGACCCTGATGAATTTCGGCTACGAGGGCGCCGTCACCCTGCTGGTGCCGCTCAAGGTTCCCGAGAGCGCCAAGGCCGGCGAGACCGCGCGGCTGGCCGGCACGCTCTCCTACCTCGTCTGCGAGGAGATCTGCATTCCGGGCTCGGCGGAGCTGAGCCTCGATCTGCCGGTGGCGGACTCCGCGGAGCCGGCCTCGGGACAGGCCGCGCTCTTCGCCCGCGCCCGCGCCGCCCTGCCGGAGGCGGCGCCCGGACCGTATCGCACCACCCGCGCGGGCGACCGCCTCGTGCTGCATCTCGACCGGGCCGATCTCGCCGGCGTGACCGGGGCCGCCTTCTTCCCCTATGCCGAGGGTGCCCTCGACAATGCCGCCCCGCAGGATCTCGCCGTCGATGCCGCCGGCCTGCATTGG
>NZ_BPRD01000255.1 GCF_022179745.1 Methylorubrum podarium | reverse complement strand
GCAAGGGGGAGGAGAGACGCCAATCGGATCACCGCCATGGATGACCACACCCCGATCGACACGCCCGACGGCCCCGCCGTGGAAACGCCCGGCGCGGGCGCGCACCGTTACGAGACGCCGCCGACCGAGCGTCCGATCACGGATGCGGAAGCCGCGAAGGCCGCCGGGCTCGCTCATAACGAGCACCTGAAGATCGCCAGCCGCTACCTGCGCGGCGGGCTCGCCGACGGGCTGCTCAAGCACGCCACCGGCGCGATCTCCGAGGATGACGGCCAGCTCGTCAAGTTCCACGGCATGTACATGCAGGACGACCGGGACATCCGGGCGGAGCGCACCAAGAAGAAGCTCGAGAAGGCCTACAGCTTCATGATCCGCCTGCGCATCGCGGGCGGTGTCGTGACCCCGAAGCAGTGGCTGATCCTCGACGACATCGCCACGACCTATGCCGGCGGAGCGCTGCGGGCGACCACGCGGCAGACGTTCCAGTACCACGGCGTCATCAAGTCGAACCTCAAGCGCACCATGGCGGCGATCGACTCGGCTTTGCTCGACACGATCGCGGCCTGCGGCGACGTGAACCGCAACGTCATGGCGGCGACGAACCCGGCCCAGGCCGGTGCGCACAAGATCGCGCTGCAGCTTGCCAAGGACATCTCCGACACCCTACTGCCGAAGACCGGCGCGTGGCGCGAGATCTGGCTCGACGGCGAGCGCGTCGTCGGCGGCGAGGATGCGGCCGAAATCGAGCCGGTCTACGGCAAGACCTACCTGCCGCGAAAGTTCAAGACCGTGGTCGCGGTGCCGCCCTCCAACGAGGTCGACATCTTCGCCCACGATCTCGGCTTCATCGCCATCCTCGACAAGAAGAACCGGGTGACGGGCTGGAACGTCACGGTGGGCGGCGGCATGGGCATGACCCACGGCGAGACCGACACGTTTCCGCGCACGGCGGACGTGCTCGGCTTCGTGAAGCCCGAGGACGCGCTGAAGGCGGCGGAAGCCGTGATGACGGTCCAGCGCGACTGGGGCAACCGCAAGAACCGCAAGAACGCCCGGCTCAAGTACACGATCGAGCGCTTCGGCCTCGACGCGTTCCGGGCGGAGGTCGAGAAGCGCATCGGCAAGAAACTCGGCGAGCCCAAGCCCTTCACCTTCGAGGGCAACGGCGACCGCTACGGCTGGGTCGAGGGCGAGGACGGGCGCCACCACCTGACGCTCTACGTGCCGTCGGGCCGGATCAAGGACATCGAGGGCGGGCCGCAATTCCTCTCGGGCCTGCGCCGCATCGCCGAGGTGCACGAAGGCGACTTCCGCCTCACCGGCAACCAGAACGTCATCATCGCCAACGTGCCGGCGGCCAAGAAGGCGGAGATCGACGCGCTGGTCGACGCCTACGGCCTGACCAAGGGCGCCTCGGCGATCCGCCGCAGCTCGCTCGCCTGCGTCGCGCTGCCGACCTGCGGGCTGGCGCTCGCCGAGAGCGAGCGCTACCTGCCCGACCTCCTCACGGAACTGGAGGAGAGCCTCGCGCGGCACGGGCTGCAGGACGAGGAGATCACGATCCGCTCGACCGGCTGCCCCAACGGCTGCGCCCGGCCCTTCATCGCCGAGATCGGCCTCGTCGGCCGCGGCCCCGAGCGCTACCATCTCTATCTCGGCGCCGCCTTCGACGGCTCCCGCCTGAGCAAGCTCTACCGCGAGGACGTGACGGCGGCCGAGATCAAGGACACCCTGGAGCCGCTGTTCGCCGCCTACGCCAAGGACCGGCAGCCGGGCGAGCATTTCGGGGATTTCGTGATCCGGGCCGGCTTCGTGGCGAAGACGGGCAACGGTCCGGATTTCCACGAGCGGACGGGGCCGCTGCGGGCGGCGTGATGGGGTAGACCACTTCCCGTCATCGCGAGGCGAAGCCGAAGCGATCCAGCGAACCGCCGCATCCGGAAGGGTCGCGCCGCTGGATCGCTTCGCTGACGCTCGCGATGACGGGATTGCCTCCCGCGATTTCGCTCACACCGGCACCACCGCCACGTTGTCGATGAGCCGGGTGTGGCCGAGATAGGCCGCCACCAGCACCCGCGCCTCCCGCTCGGCCCGCGCGACGGGCTGGAGCGTCTGCGCGTCGCGCACCTCGAGATACTGCACCGGTCCGAAGCCCGCCGCCTCCAGCGCCGCGATGCCCTCGGCGACGAGGGGCGCCGCCTCGGTGCCGCGGGCGAGGCGCTCGGCGATGTCGGCGAGCATCGCGTGCAGGCGCGGCGCGATCCCGCGCTCGCGCGGATCGAGGTAGCGGTTGCGGGAGGAGAGGGCGAGGCCGTCCGCCTCGCGCAGGGTCGGCACGCCCTCGATGGTCACGGGGATGTCGAGGTCGCGGGTGACCGCGCGGATCACCAGCAGCTGCTGAAAGTCCTTCTCGCCGAACAGGGCGATGTCGGGCCGCACCTGGTTGATCAGCTTGGTCACGACGGTGGCGACGCCGGAGAAGTGGCCGGGCCGGAAGGTGCCGCACAGGCCCTCCGCCGCCGGGCCGGGCTCGATGCGGGTCGAGAAGCCCGTCGGGTACATCGTCTCGACGGAGGGGAGCCACGCCGCGTCGGCGCCGGCCCGGGAAAGCAGCGCGAGGTCGGCCTCGGTGTCGCGCGGGTAGCGCGAGAAATCCTCGTTCGGGCCGAACTGGGTCGGGTTCACGAAGATGCTGACGACGGCCCGCCGGCCGATCGCCTTGGCATGGGCCACCAGCGCGAGATGCCCCTCGTGCAGCGCCCCCATGGTCGGCACCAGCACGATCCGGTCGCCGCCCGTCCGCCACGCATCGACGCGGGCGCGCAAGGATTCGAGGCGGTCGAAGCGGAGCGTCGTGTCGGACATCGGGCGGCTCGGGGCAGGGAAAACGCGCCGCAGAGGTAAGCGCCCCGGCCGTCGGATGCCAGCGCCTCAGGGACAGTAGCGCAGGGGCCGGTCGAACGGATCGTCGTAGCCGAGTCCCGGCCGGAAGCCGTAATAGCTCGGTTTGCCCAGGCCATATTCCGAGCCGACATAGCTCGGGTCGCTCGGCGCGTTGGTCGGCACCGGCGCGATGCGCGGGGCGCAGCCGACGAGGCGGCGGGGGAGGGGGCGGGGCGGCCCGTCGACGAGGGCATCGCCGTCGCCGCGGGGAAAGAAGCGCGGGGCCGGGGGCGGTGCGGCGGGGTAGCCCGGCTCGAACAGAGGCAGGTCGGCGGCGATGGCGGGCGTGCCGAGGAGGCAGGCGAGGGCAAGGAGGGCACCGAACACCCGTTGCCGACCGCCCGTCATCGCATCACACTCCCGCCCCGTCTCACGATGCCTCGCAGGTCATGGTGAACGGACCGTTACCGCCGTCCGCTCACGCCCGCGGATAGACGATGACCGAGAGATAGGTCATCGGCGTCTTGATGAGCTTGGCCGGGCCGTGCAGGCCGTTCGAATCGAACATCAGCGCGTCGCCGGGCTCCAGGTGATAGTCCTGGCCCGAATGGTGATAGATCACCTCGCCGGTCAGCATGTAAATGAACTCGGTGCCGATGTGGCGGAAGCTCGTATAGGCCTCGGCCTCGTCCTGCAGGGTGATGAGGTAGGGCTCCACCACCACGTCGCCGCGGATGCCGGCGCCCAAGAGCTCGTAGAGATGGCCGACCTTGGTGCCGCGCCGCTCGATCGGCACGCCCTGGCCGCGCTTCACGTGGCTGCAGTCGCGGGTCTCCTCGAAGGCGGCGAAGAGCGCGGTGATCGGCACGTTGAGCGCCGAGGCGATGGCGTTGATCGAGGCCAGCGAGGGCGAGATCGCGCCGTTCTCGATCTTCGAGATCATGCCCGGCGAGATGCCGGCGGCGCTGCCGAGATCGGCCACCGACAGGTCGCGCTCGCGCCGCAGCAGGCGGACCTGATGGCCCAGCGCCTTCTCCAGCGGGCGCTCCTCGACGACGGGCGCGTTCGACGCTGTGTTGAGCATGGATCCCTGGCTGCCTCCGCGCGCCGGACGGCGCGAAACCATTATGGCGCAGGATTTTGAAGCCGCCACCGGGATTGGTCGTGTGACAGCGGATCGCTCGGATCACCAACCGGGTTCGAGCCTGCCGTCCTCCCCGTCGTCCGGCTCGGACCGAAGGTTCGCGGCCGCTCGGCGCAGCGCAACGGGCAGTGCCGAGAGATCGTCGGCATCGAAGCGCAGGTGCGGAAGCCTCTCGGCCACCATCCCGGCGACGAGCTTGGCCTGCGCGGCGTCGCGCTGACGCTTGCCCAGCTCCCGATCCTCCCGGCCCGCGAGCCACGCCTTGTGGAGAGCGAAGGCGCGCGGGTCGGGGACCGCCATGATCAGCGGGTATCCGCGATCATCGATCACGACCACCCGCTGCTTCGGACTGTTCACGAGCCAGGCAAGCCCCTCGATCTCGACTGCGTGAAGATCGTCATCCCCTCCGAGACTGGCGCGGTCCGCGTCCGTGAGGCGGTCCCTGGGAGACGGCTTGATCAGATCGACCATGAAACCGTCCCGGTTCACGGCGCGGAAGCTCCTTCGGCCCATGAGCGAGAACGACGTATCGGCCTTCCGCAAAAGGCCGAGCAGGCCCTCGGACGAGAGGCCGGGCGCGGCGATCTTCAGTGTCCTGCGGGCGTCGAGGAGGAGGTCAACGTCGCCGGTCGCGACCAAGCCGCTGTCGATCCGAATTCCAGCCATGCGCTCGTAGGCATAGAGCGCGTTCGTGCCGACGACGTGGATCGCCCGTCCGAGCAATCCCGATCCGTCGAGCTGGCGCAGCACGCGTGCGCTGACGAGCGGCACGCGGCCGATCCCGAGGGCCCGATTGACCGGGGCCATCTCATCGAGACGGGTCGCGAGGCCGCGAACGAGATCGCGCTGGCGCGTCCGCCCGCTCTGGAAGCTCTCGTAGATCTGCTCGGTCTCGGGAGATTTCGGGCCCAGCGAACGGCTCGCCCCATGGACTTTCCGGTACAGGTAAGTGCCGCCCGCGATCGACTTCCACGACATCGAGCCGGCAAAGCGTGTGTCGAGTTCGCCCCGGGCCGATCGATAACCGCTGAAGACCTGTTCCGCATCGATCGTCTGACGGATCTGCTCGTTCCGCAAATCACTGAAAAGCATGCGCTTAACCCGATCGGGTGCGAATCTTCGCCTGCGAGGGTTAAATATGGACTGCGAGTTCGGGAAGCGGAAGTGCCCGTTCTGAGGGATCGTCCCAGCGGGCTTTAACCCCAGTCATTCGGTTTCCGGTTGATGACTTCGGTTTCACCATCCGCCGTCATTGCGAGGCGAAGCCGTGGCAATCCAGGGCGCGACTTTTCCGGAGAGGGCGCGCCCTGGATCGCTTCGGCTCCGCCTCGCGATGACGGGATGGGGTACGGCCCGAGGTGATCAGCCGGA
>NZ_BPRD01000254.1 GCF_022179745.1 Methylorubrum podarium | reverse complement strand
GAAGTAGTAGCAGCGGGTGCGCTGCAACAGGTTGCCGCCGGTGGTCGCCGCGTTGCGCAGCTGCGCCGAGGCGCCGGCCAGGATCGCGTCGGCGAGCAGCGGGTAGCGCTCGCGGATGCGGGAATCGTAGGCGAGCGTCGCGTTGGTCACCAGCGCGCCGATGCGAAGGCCGCCGTCGCGCTCCTCGATCTCGCCGAGCGGCAGGCGGGTGATGTCGATCAGCTTGCCTGGCCGCTCGACGTCGTACTTCATCAGGTCAATGAGGTTGGTGCCGCCGGCGATGAAGCGGGCCGCCGGGTCGCTGCCCAGCGCCTGCACCGCCTCCGCCACCGTGCTCGGACGGACGTAATCGAAGCGGTTCATCGGGCGCCTCCCTGCTGCATCACCTCTTCGATCGCGTCGACGATGTTGGTGTAGGCACCGCAGCGGCAGATGTTGCCGCTCATCGCCTCGCGGATCTCGTCGCGCGTCTTGGCGTGGCCCTCGTTCATCAGGCCGACCGAGGAGCAGAGCTGGCCCGGCGTGCAGTAGCCGCACTGGAAGGCGTCGTGCTCGACGAAGGCTTCCTGGATCGGGTGGAGGCTGTTCTTGCCCTCGCGCTGGGCGAGCCCGGCCAGACCCTCGACGGTGGTGATCTCGGCGCCGTCCTTCATCACGGCGAGCGTGAGGCAGGAATTGATGCGGGTGCCGTTCACCAGCACGGTGCAGGCGCCGCACTGGCCGTGGTCGCAGCCCTTCTTGGTGCCGGTGAGGTCGAGGCGCTCGCGCAGGAGGTCGAGCAGCGTGGTCCAGGGCGCGACCTGAAGCTCACGCCGCTCACCGTTGATGGTGAGCGTGATGCCGATTGTTCCGACGGCGCCGGGCGAACCGCTGTCGATGAGCATGGTTACATCCGTGATGAGGCGCGGGCCTCGCACGGACGAAACGCGAAGAGGCTTCGCGAAGGGCCGGACGGGACGCGCGTCTTGGGAGGGCGTGGGCAGAGGGAATAAGCTCTGGGCCCGCACCGGGTCGTGTCGATAACCATTCCAAGGTGGCCCTGTTCCGCTCCCCGCAGCGGAGGCGGTGCTGCGACCCGATCGCGGACCGGGCCGGCGCGTGGAGGCGTCCCGGCCGGGTGGGGTGACGCGTCGGGGTTACGCGGAGCGCGAAGCTCGGCTAACGCTTCGCGCACGCCGACTTCGAGGAGCCGCCATGGCCGACGCACTCGACCCCGTCCTGAACGACATCGACCGCGATCTGGACAACAGCCTGGAGCGGCTGTTCGCGTGGCTGCGCATCCCCTCGATCTCGACCGATTCGGCCTATGCCGGGCATTGCCGCGAGGCGGCGCGCTGGCTCGAGGGCAACCTGACCGCGCTCGGGTTCGAGACCAGCGTCGAGGAGACCTCGCTGCATCCCGTCGTGCTGGCGCACCGCCCGAAGCCAGGGGCGCCGCACGTGCTGTTCTACGGCCATTACGACGTGCAGCCGGTCGATCCGCTGGACCTCTGGACGACGCCGCCCTTCGAGCCGCGGATCGACGAGACGGGCGATTCGAAGAGAATCGTCGCCCGCGGCGCGTCCGACGACAAGGGTCAGGTCATGACCTTCGTCGAGGCGTGCCGGGCGCATCTCGCGATGAACGGCGACCTGCCGGTCGGCGTCACCATCCTGATCGAGGGCGCCGAGGAGAACGGTTCGCAGGGGCTTCCCGAATGGGTCGAGGCCAACCGCGAGCGGCTGAAGGCCGACGTCGCGCTCGTCTGCGACACCGGCATGTGGGACCGTGAGACCCCGCAGATCACCACCTCGCTGCGCGGGCTCGCCTACTACGAGATCAAGGTGACCTGCGCCGACCGCGACCTCCATTCCGGCTTCTTCGGCGGTGCCGCGGCGAACCCGATCCACGTCCTGTCGCGGATCATCGCCGACCTGCACGACGCGGAGGGCCGCGTGACCCTGCCGGGCTTCTACGACGGCGTGCGCGAGCCCCCGCCCGAACTTCTGGAGCAGTGGCGCTCGCTCGGCCTGACGCCCGAGAAGTTTCTGGGGCCGATCGGCCTGAAACAACCGGCGGGCGAGCGCGGGCGCCTGCCGATCGAGCTGATCCAGTCGCGCCCGGCCTGCGACGTCAACGGCATCATCGGCGGCTACACGGGCGAGGGGACCAAGACCGTCATCGCCTCTCAGGCATCCGCGAAGGTCTCGTTCCGCCTCGTGGACGACCAGGACCCGGACCAGCTTTCCAAGACCTTCGAGGCGTTCGTGCGCGAGCGCGTGCCCGCCGACTGCTCGGTGGAGGTGATCTGCTACAAGGGCTCGCGGGCGGTGGCCCTGCCCTACGACATGCCGCAGCTCGCGGCGGCGCAAGCGGCGCTCGCGGCCGAGTGGGGCCTGGAGGCGGTGGCGGTGGGCGCCGGCGGCTCGATCCCGATCGTCGGCGACTTCAAGCGCCTCCTCGGCCTCGACACCCTGCTGATCGGCTTCGGCCTCGACGACGACCGCATCCACTCGCCCAACGAGAAGTACGAGCTGACGAGCTTCCACAGGGGCACGCGCTCCTGGGCGCGGATCCTGTCGGCGCTGGCGGCGGCGTGAGAGGCATCCCCGTGACACCGCCTGCGCCACCCTGCCGGCCTTCTTCCAATGAGCCTGCCCTGTTGCACCACGAGTTCAGGGGCCGCCTTTCCGATGCTGTCCGCGTGTTCGTCGTGGCACGGGCCTCTCCTCCCCCTTGTGGGGAGGAGGCGGGAGGTGGGGGTGGTGCCGGATGAGGCTCCGCGGTGCCGTCTGCACCACCCCCACCCCCACCCCTACCCCTCCCCACAAGGGGGAGGGGAGCACGCGACGCTCCGTAGGCGAGCAGGGATACGGTCGATGACCGATCCTGTCCCCGGCCGCCTGATCGAGGCCGCGCCCGGCGCCTTCGTGCTCCGCTTCCCCCTGCCGCCCTCGCTGCCGATCCCGCTGTATGTCGCCAGCCCCGACGGCGTTCGGCTCGTGACCTGGGTCCTGGCCGGCCTCGAAGCGGGGGCAGGGGAGGGGCCGGTCGGCCTCCTGGCGCTCGACGCGGACGATGGCGCCCTCGGCGACGGCCTGACCCTCGCCACCCACTTCCGCGATCTCGCCATCCGGCCCGAACGCTCGGTGGCCGATGCCCTCGGGGCGGCCGAACGGAGCCTGCTCGCCCGCGCGCTGCTGTCGGCCGGTGCCTCCGGTCTCGTCCCGCTCGGGCGTCTGTTCGGCCTCGTCGAGGCGGCGGTCGCCGCCTTGCCGGTTGCCGAGGACGCGCCGGACCTCGCCGACGAGGCGGGCGGCTGGACGCTCGGCGGCACCGCGATCCCGCACGGCCTGCTGTTCCGCACCCGCGCTGGCTGGGGCTGTGCCCGGGTCGTCGAGGCGCATCTGCGCTTCGGCCGGCACCCGCGTCAGCGGCTCACCCTCGAACCGCTCTGGGGCGCGGCGCCCGAGGGCCGGCCGGAGCGCTCGTTCGCGCTCCACGCCCACGGCTTCACCGCGCTGACCGTCGGGGCCTCGTGATGCCGGAAGCGCTCACGGAAAAACCCGCGATCCTCGTGCTCGCGCCGATGCCCGCGGCCCCGGTGAGCGCCGGCAACCGGCGCCGCCTGGTGGCCACCTGCGAGGCGCTGACCCGCGGCGGCTTCGCCGTCGATCTCGCCTATTACGCCCACGAGGATCAGATCTACCGCCGCTTCGGCCAGCATCCGCCGACCGATTTCTTGGAGATGGGACGGACCTTCCGGAACGTCTTCCTGATCGAGGCGCGGACCGTCATCCCGCTCAAGACGCGCGCCAACGCGTTCGGC
The DNA here is from genome assembly GCF_022179745.1 of Methylorubrum podarium. Taxonomy (GTDB): domain Bacteria; phylum Pseudomonadota; class Alphaproteobacteria; order Rhizobiales; family Beijerinckiaceae; genus Methylobacterium; species Methylobacterium podarium. The sequence continues at coordinate 4,839 of NZ_BPRD01000254.1, read as the reverse complement.
ATCGACGAATGGTGCCCCGACGAGGTCGGGGACTTCGTGGCGTGGTACTTTTCCGCCTTCCCCGAGACCGGCGCGGCTCTCGTGAACTACGTCTTCCTGTCGCGCGCCCTTGAACGGGTGCCGCCGGGCGTGCTGACGCTCATCGACACCCACGACCGCTTCGCCGGGCGCCAGAACCAGTACCGGCCGTTCCGCGCCGAGCCGAACTTTTTCTACACCGACGCGGCCGGCGAGGCGGCGGGGCTCGCCCGCGCCGACGTCGTGCTGGCGATCCAGGCCGCGGAAGCCGGCTACTTCGCGGGGCTGACCGACAGCCGCGTCCTGCTGCTGCCGCCGCATTTCCCGGCCCAAAAGCCGTTCACCGTGCCGGAGCGGGTCGCCCGGATCGGCTTCCTCGGCCACGGCAACGACCCGAATCTCTTCTCCATCGGCCGCTTCATCCGCACGTGGCGCGAGGGCTGGACGCCGGATCGGCCCGAACTCGTCATCGCTGGCGAGATCTGCCGCAGCCTGCCCGGCGTCGAGGGGCCGGGCGTGCGGCTGCTCGGCTATCTCGATCGGCTCGAGGATTTCTATGCCCAGGCCGACCTCGTCGTGGCGCCGATGCTGATGGGCTCCGGGCTCAAGATGAAGGTCGGCGAGGCACTCTCCTTCGGCCGCCCCGTGATCGGCACCGAGATCGGCCTCGAAGGGTTCGAGCCGTTGGAGGCGGCCCATCGCTGCCGCGACGCGGAGGCGGTGAAGGAGGCCGTGCTGGCGGTCGCGGGGGATCGGGATGCGCTGGCGCGGCTGACGCGGGCGAGCGAGGCGCTGTTCACGCGCTACGCCGAGGCGGCGGTGGCGGCGGAGGCGGAGCTGATCGGGCTTCTGCGGACGCACGGACGCGATCGTGCATCCCCCTCTCCCCGCGCGCGGGGAGAGGGTCGCGGCGACCTCGTCGTCGTCGCGACGAGCGGCAGCGATGGTGAGGGGGCGCATCCGGTCGAGGCTCCCTCGGAAACGCCCCCTCACCTTCGGCTACCGCCTCGCTTCGGCGACGGCAGGGTCGCCGAAGCCCTCTCCCCGCAGGCGGGGAGAGGGGAAGCCGACACGGACGCGACGCGTGTCGTCCAAGGCGGCGGCCTCGTCCTCACTTGCGAAACCTCCGCCCGCTCCCTGCCGGCCGCCGACCCCGATCTCGGCGTGCTCGTCGCCACCGAGCGGCGCCCCGGCCATGGCGCGGCGGCGGTCTACACAGCACTGCGGCAGCGCTGGTTCGCGCGCGCCGAGCCAGGGGCGGAGGGCGCGGCGCCGGATCTCGGCGCGCTCGACGTCGCCCTCTCGCCCGAATGGGTGCGCGACCGGAAGCTGCCGCCCGAAGCCCGCGCCGTCCTGGCCCGCGCCTTCGCGGGCATCCAGGCCGACTGGGAGACGGAAGGCCGGATCGTCGGCTGCGCGGGGGATCGCATCGAGATCGCGACGCTGCTGCCCGGCGTGCTCGTGAACGGCACCCATCCGGCGGCCGCCTTCCTGATCGCCGGCGAGGATGCCTGCGAACTGCGCCCGGAGCGGGTCACGCCGCTCCACCGCCGCGAGATCCACGCCTACGCCGATCGCACCGGGCGCCTGCCCGCGCCGCTTCCGGCGAGCCTGTCCTTCCGCGGGGCGTCCTTGCTCCCGGCGGGCGGGTGCCTCCTGTTCCTCACCGATGACGGGATCGGCCGGATCACCCTGCCGGAGGAAGCGCCCCGCCCATGAGCGAGACCCCCGCCGTTCCCCTGCTCGACACCGTCGATCCCGGCATCGGCCGCCGCGCGGCGCTCGCCGAGGCCGCGCTGATCTTCGAGGCGATCCGGCGCAACGGCGTGCGCCTCGCCTTCGCGCCGCAGCCCGATCCGGACATCTCCATCGTCATCGTCGCCCGCGATGCCCGCCACCTCCTGGCGCTCACCCTCTATCGCCTCTGCGCGAGCCAGGCCCTCGCAGGCGTCACCTTCGAGGTCGTGTTGGTCGACAACGCCTCCGCGCCGGAGACCCGCGCCCTCTACCCGCATCTCGACGGGGTGACGCTGATCGAGAACGACATCAACACCGGCTTCGGGCCCGCCTGCAACGCCGGCGCGGCGCGGGCGCGGGGACGCTTCATTCTCTTCCTCAATCCCGACGTCGATCTCCTGCCCGGCGCGCTGGCGGCGATGGTCGCGACCTTCCGTGATCACGCGGGCGCCGGAATCGTCGGCGCCCGGCTCGTCTTCCCCGGCGGCGTGCTGCAGGAATCCGGCGCCGGCTTTCGCGACGACGCGCAGCTCACCCACCCGCATGGCCGCGGCAAGGCCGACCCCTTCGCCCCCGAGCACGCCGCGACCCGCGACGTCGGCTACGTCTCGGGCGCCGTGCTGATGATCGAGCGGGCCCTGTTCGAGAGCCTCGGCGGCTTCGACCCGCTCTTCGCCCCGGCCTATTTCGAGGACACCGACCTCTGCCTGCGCTGCCATCAGGCCGGGCGGCGGGTGATCGTGCAGCCGCGGGCGACCGCGATCCACTACGAGAACGCCACCAGCGCCCGCCGCGAGGAGGTGGAGGCGCTGCTCGACCGCAACCGCGCCCGCTTCCTCGACCGTCACCGTACGAGCCTGTTCGCGCAGGGGCCGCAGCCGCGGGGAGGAGGCCTCCTCGACCACGATCCCTGGCGCCTGCGGGTGCTCTACGTCGACGACCGGGTGCCGCATCTCGATCTCGGCGCCGGCCTGCCGCGGGCCAACGCCATCCTCAACGCCATGGCGGGGCTGGGCTACGCGGTGACCTTCTTCCCGAACTACGAGGCTGATGCGGAGGAGGCGCGGCGCTACCGCGACCTCGATGAGCGCATTGAGATCGGCTACGCCAGCGGCGACGACGGCTTCGCCCGCCTGATCGCGGAGCGGCGCGACCATTACGACGTGCTCTGGGTGAGCCGGCCGCACAACATCCTGTTCGTCACCCAGGCGCTGCACGCCGCCGGGCTCGACCCGCGCGGCTTCGTGCGCTCGAAGGTGATCTTCGACTCGGAAGCCCTGTTCGCGCTGCGCGACTTCGTGACCGAGGCCGCCACCGCGGGCAGCGCGACCGCCGCCGACTTGGCGTGGCAGGCCGAGCGCGAGACGCGGCTGTTCGGGCTCGCCGACGCGGTGGTCTGCGTCTCGCCCGCCGAGGCGCGGGTGCTCGCCCGCTACAGCGCCTGCAACGCCACCGTGCTCGGCCATGCCCTGGCCCGCCCCGAGGCGCCGACGCCGGGCTTTTCCGGACGCTCCGGCTTCGTCTTCGTCGGCGCACTCGCCCGCGAGGGTCAGCCCAACGTCGATTCCCTCGACTGGTTCTTCGAGAACGTCTGGCCCCTCGTCCGCGCGGCGCTGCCGGAGGCGGTGCTGACCATCGTCGGCGGGATCGCGCCGGAGATCCGGGAACGCTACGCGCAGCAGGCGGGGGTGCGGGTGACCGGCCGGGTCCCGCTGACCGAGCCCTATCTCGACGCCGCCCGCGTGTTCCTGGCGCCGACGCGCTTTGCCGCCGGCATCCCCCACAAGGTGCACGAGGCGGTGGCGCGGGGGCTGCCCTGCGTCGTCACGCCGATCCTCGCCGATCAGGTCGGCTGGGCGGACGGCGCCGGCTTCCTCGTGCGCGACTGGCGCGATCCGAGGCCCTTCGCCGAGGCGCTGGTGGCGCTCCACCAGGATCCCGCCCTGTGGGACGCCGTTCGCGACGCGGGCAGCCGAAAGATCGCCGCGGATTGCGACGCCGACGCCTTCGCCGGGGCGATCCGGGCGCTGTGCGAGGCGCAGGTGGTGGCATGAGCGCGTCGCCCGCCGCCCGCCTCGTCGGCTTCGCCAGCGGTCTCCTGCGCCGCGCCGTGATCGGCCGCGTCCCGAAGCTGTTCGATGCCGCCTATTACCGCGAGCGCAATCCGGGCGTGGCGCGCAGCGGTCTCGACCCGTTCCTGCACTACGCGTGGTTCGGCGCCCGGCGGGACCGCAATCCGAGCGCGGATTTCGACACCGCCTTCTACCGCCGCCAGAGCGGCCGGACCCGGCTCGACCCTCTGCGCCACTACCAGCAGGTCGGCGCCGCGCAGGGCCTCGATCCGAGCCCCGGCTTCAGCACCAGCCTCTATCTCGCCCGCTACCCCGACGTGGTCGCGGCCGGAATCAACCCGCTCCTGCATTTCCGCACCGACGGCCGGGCGGAAGGCCGCGAGGCGGCGCCCTCGCCGATCGAGCCCGACCGCCTGCGGGCGCTCGACGGCGTGGCCGAGGATCACAACGTCACCCTGCCCGAAACCGAGGGCGGGCGCTTCGCCCTGACGCTGCTGCGCCAAAGCCCTCTCGACCGCCGGGCGGCGTTCGCGCCGCGCTTCTGCCTCCAGCTCTGCGTTGACGGCGTCGAGTACGACGCCCTGCTCGACGCGTTCCGCGCCTTCGAGACGGGGAGGCAGGCGGCGCTCGCCCTGGAGATCGACACGGGCGCCGGCCCGCATCCGCCGATGCCGACTCAGCTCCTCGCCTTCGAGCGCTGCTTCGTCTCCCGCTCGGACGATAGCCGGACCATCACCCTGCGCTATGCGGAGCTGCGGGCCTGGGACCTGCGCCTCAAGCGGCCCGGCGTCGCGGCCGTGTTCGCCGGCGGCCATTTCTCCGCGCGGTCGCTGGCGAAAGGGGAGGGGTGGCCGGCGGCGTGATCCGGCGCGTCCCATCCGGAGAGGTCGCGTCCCGGATCGCTTCGGCCGCTGCCTCTCTCCTCCCCCTTGTGGGGAGGAGGCGGGAGGTGGGGGTGGTGCCGGATCGAGCGCGGCGGTGGCGTCTGCACCCCCCACCCCGAACCCCTCCC
>NZ_BPRD01000253.1 GCF_022179745.1 Methylorubrum podarium | reverse complement strand
CCCGCGTGGTGCCGTAGGAGGCCTTTCAGCTCCTACCCCATCCGCCCGATCGCTTCGGCCGCCGTCGCTCCGCTCCTCCCCTTTGTGGGGAGGAGGCAGGAGGTGGGGGGGGTTCAGGATGAGGCGGTGCGGTGCCTTCTGCACTACCCCCACCCCGAACCCCTCCCCACAAGGGGGAGGGGAACCGGGCGCTACACCGACAGGAACCGGGCGACCTGCGCCTCGTCGATGTCGGCGCGCAAACTTTCGTGGACGATCGAGCCGTTCTCGATCACGAGAACGCGGTCGGCGACGTCCATGGCAAAGCTTAGGACCTGCTCCGAGACGACGATCGACAGACCGCGCTCGTCGCGAATCTTCTTCAGCGTACGCCCCATCTCGCGAATAATCGATGGTTGAATGCCCTCGGTCGGCTCGTCGAGGAGCAGAACCTTCGGGTTGCTGGCGAGCGCCCTCGCGATGGCGAGCTGCTGCTGCTGCCCCCCCGAGAGGTTGCCGCCGCGCCGGCCCTTCATCTCCAGGAGGACCGGGAACATCGTGTAGAGATCCTGCGGCACCTTGCGCGAGCCGGTGACGGTGAGCCCCGTCTCGATGTTCTCCTGCACCGTCATGGTGGAGAAGATCATCCGGCCCTGCGGCACGTAGGCCAGGCCCTTCGCCACGCGGGCATGGCTCTTCAGGGCGGTGACGTCGGTGCCGTCCACGGTGATCGTGCCGGACTTCGTCGGCACGATGCCCATCAGCGTCTTCATGAGCGTCGACTTGCCCATGCCGTTGCGGCCCATCACGGCGACGATCTCGCCGGGCGCGACGTCGATGTCGATGCCGTGCAGCACCTCGCTCTGGCCGTAGGCGGCGTGGAGGTCGGCGATCGACAGCATCGGCGCGGCGCCGGGCACGACCGGCGGCACAAGGGGGGCGGGTGAAGTCTGGAGCATGGTCGGTTCGCCCTCAGTGACCGAGATAGACTTCGACGACTTTCGGGTCGTTCTTGACCCGCTCCATCGACCCTTCGGAGAGCACCTTGCCCTGGTGGAGCACGGTGACCCGGTGGGCGATGTCCTCGACGAACTTCATGTCGTGCTCGATGACGAGCACCGAGCGGCCCTTGATGATCTGGTTGAGGAGCTCGGCGGTCTTGATGCGCTCGCCGACGCTCATGCCGGCCACCGGCTCGTCGAGCATCAGCAGTTCCGGGTCCTGGATCAGCAGCATGCCGATCTCCAGCCACTGCTTCTGGCCGTGGCTCAGGAACTCGGCCCGCTCGTCGAGCTGGTCCTTCAGGAAGATCGTCTGCGCGATCTCGTGGATGCGGTCGCGCACCTCGGCGTCGCGCTTGAAGGTCAGTGCCCCGAACACCGAGCGGCCGCGGGGGAACGAGATCTCGAGATTCTCGAACACCGTCAGGTCGTCGTAGATCGACGGCGTCTGGAACTTGCGGCCGACGCCCGCCTGGACGATCGCGCTCTCGGAGAGCTTGGTCAGCTCCTGGCCCTTGTACTTGATCGAGCCGGAGCTGGCCTTCGTCCGCCCGCAGATCAGGTCGAGCACCGTGGTCTTGCCGGCGCCGTTGGGGCCGATGATGACCCGGATCTCGTCCGGATCGACGTAGAACGACACGTCGTTGACCGCCTTGAACCCGTCGAAGGAGACGGTGAGCGCCTCGACCGCCAGCAGGAAGTTCTTCTCGTCCGCCGGGGTGCCGATCGGCGCCGAGGTGAGAGCGGAGGGGAGGATGGCCGCGTTCATCGATGTGTCCTCACTCGGCCGGGGTGCCGTGGGGCAGGGCGGGGTTGGCGACGGGGGCCAGACCCTTGGCCTTGCGGAACAGGCGGGGTTCGACATGCTCGCGCCACAGGCCGGCGATGCCGTTGGGGAAGATCAGCACCACGGCGATGAACAGGCCGCCGAGGCCGAACAGCCAGAGGTCGGGGAAGGACTCGGAGAACGAGGTCTTGGCCCAGTTGACGAGAAGCGTCCCCCAGACCGCGCCGAAGAGCGACAGGCGCCCGCCGACGGCGGCGTAGATCACCATCTCGATCGAGGGCACGATGCCGACGAAGGAGGGCGACATGAACCCGACCTGCAGGGTGAACATCGCCCCGCCGATCGCCGCGAAGCCGGCGGCGAGGCAGAAGGCGAACACCTTGAAGCCCGCCACCGAGTAGCCCGAGAACCGGACCCGGTCCTCCTTCTCGCGCATGGCGACCAGGATGCGCCCGAGCTTCGACTTCTTCACGTACTGCGCCATCAGGATGCAGCCGATGAGCAGTCCGCCGTTGACGAAGTAGAGGATGACTTTCGCGTGGTCGGTGCGGATGTCCCAGCCGTTCAGCGTGCGCAGGTCGGTGATGCCGTTGATGCCGCCGGTGTAGCCCTGCTGGCCGACGATCAGAATCGTCAGGATCGCGGCGATCGCCTGGGTGATGATGGCGAAGTAGGTGCCGCCGACGCGGCGCTTGAACATCGCCACCGAGATGATGAAGGCGAAGGCCACCGGCACCGCGACGACGAGGATAAGCGTCAGCGGCAGGCTGTGGAAGGGCTGCCAGAACCAGGGAAGCGAGGTGATCTGGTTCCAGTCCATGAAGTCGGGGATGCCCGGCGTCGACTGGATCTTCGTGTTCTCGACGCTGGATGCTTCGAGCTTCAGGTACATCGCCATGCAGTAGCCGCCGAGCCCGAAGAACACGCCCTGGCCCAGGGAGAGAATGCCGGCATAGCCCCAGCAGATGACGAGGCCGAGCGCGACGAAGGCGTAGGTGAGGTACTTGCCGACGAGGTTGAGGCGGAAGCCGTCGAGCATCAGCGGCAGGACGACCAGGATCACGCCGGCGAGAAGCAGCAGGCTCACCCACTCGACCGGCTTCATGAAGGGGTTGTCGTTGACGGTGACCGCCTTCGACAAGGATTGGACTGGGCTCGTCATCGGGGCGCGCTCCTCAGCGACGGACCTTGAGGGTGAACAGGCCCTGCGGCCGCAGCATCAGGATCGCCACCACCGCGAGCAGGGTGAGCACCTTGGCCATGGAGCCGGAGAGGAAGAATTCGAGGGTCGACTGGGTCTGCGAGATCGAGAAGGCCGAGGCGATGGTGCCGAGCAGGCTCGCCGCGCCGCCGAAGACGACGATCAGGAAGGTATCGACGATGTAGAGCTGGCCCGAGGTCGGCCCCGTGGAGCCGATCATGGTGAAGGCCGAGCCGGCGATGCCGGCGATGCCGCAGCCGAGGCCGAAGGTGTAGCGGTCGACCTTCTCCGTATCGATGCCGACGGCGCCCGCCATCGGGCGGTTGCTCATCACCGCGCGGATCTGCGCGCCGAAGCGGGAGCGGTAGATCAGCAGGGCGACGCCGAGCGTGATGACGGTGGTGACCGCGATCACGAACAGGCCGTTGATCTGCACCTCGATGGAATCGGTCACGGGGATCGAGCCCATCATCCACGAGGGCAGTTCCACGCCGACCTCGCGCGGGCCGATGATCGTGCGGTAGGCCTGCTGCAGGATCAGCGAGAGGCCCCAGGTCGCCAGCAGCGTGTCGAGCGGCCGCTTGTAGAGGTGGCGGATCAGAGCCCATTCCACCAGCATCCCCATCGCTCCGGACGCCAGGAAGGCGAGCGCCATGGCGATGAAGAAGTAGGCACCGAAGAGTGAGGGAAGGTGCGCCTGGAAGAAGGTCGAGCACAGATAGGTGACGTAGGCCCCCAGGATCATGAACTCGCCGTGGGCCATGTTGATGACGCCCATCTGGCCGAAGATGATCGCGAGACCCAGCGCCATCAGGACGTAGACGGAAAACAGGATCAGACCTGCGAAGCCCTGCATCACGAAGATCGAGCTGAGGTCTGCGAGCGAATAGTCGCCGAACATGGTGGTGGTCCCCGGCGGAATGTTCTGGGAGGGCGCAGCAAGTGTCGGGCCACGCATTTCCCCTCCCCCTTGTGGGGAGGGGCAGGGGTGGGGGTGGTGCCGGATCGATCGCGGCGGTGCCTTCTGCGCCACCCC
>NZ_BPRD01000252.1 GCF_022179745.1 Methylorubrum podarium | reverse complement strand
GCGCGGGCCGAGACCCTGGAGGGTGCCCTCGCGCGCGCCTTCCGCGCGAACCCGGAGCTGAACGCCGCCCGGGCGGGCCTGCGCGCGACGGACGAGGAGATCGTGCAGGCCCGGGCGGGCTACCGCCCCACGATCCGCCTCGACGCCGACATCGGGGTCGAGCGACAGAAGGGCGTCGAGGGCGGGGAACGCTTCGCGCGGACCGCCCTGCCGGGCGGCGCCGGCCTGACCGTCAACCAGACGCTGTTCAACGGTTTCCAGACCGACAACAACACCCGGCGCGCGGAATCGACCGTGCTCGGCCAGCGCGAGAGCCTGCGCCTCACCGAGACGACGACCCTGTTCAGTGCGGTCCAGTCCTACATGGACGTGCTTCAGAATACCGCGACGCTGGAGCTGAACCGCAACAACGTCGCCGTCCTGCAGGAGCAGCTCCGCCAGACGGCCTTCCGCTTCCAGGTCGGCGCGTTGACCCGGACCGACGTCGCCCAGGCGGAGGCGCGCCTCGCGCTCGCCCGCTCGCAGGTGAGCGCGGCGGAGTCGCAGCTGGGCGCCAGCATCGGCATCTATCGCCGGGTCATCGGCGTGGAGCCGCGCCAGCTCTCGCCGGGCCGCCCGCTTGACCGCCCCGTGCCGGGCAACCTCGACGCCGCGGTCGAGATCGGCCTCAAGGAAAACCCGCAGATCGCCTCGGCGCTGCACGCGGTCGATGCCGCCGAGGCGCAGGTGAAGGTGCTGGAGGGCCGGCTCTACCCGCAGGTCGGCCTGACCGGCCAGGTCGCCCAGCGCTACGACCAGGAGCAGCCCGGCGACAACGGCCGCACCGCCTCGATCGTGGGCCGCATCACGGTCCCGATCTATCAAGGCGGATCGGAATACGCGCAGATCCGGCAGGCCAAGGAGCTCGTGGGCCAGACGCGCCTGCAGGTCGAGTTCCTGCGCGACCAGATCCGCGCCGCCGTGGTCTCGGCCTGGGGCCAGCTGGAGGCCGCCAAGGCCCAGGTCATCGCCTCGCAGGCGCAGGTCCAGGCGAACGAGGTCGCGCTCGACGGGGTGCGCGAGGAGGCCCGCGTCGGCCAGCGCACCACCCTCGACGTGCTGAACGCGCAGCAGGAGCTCCTGAACGCCCGCGTGCAGCTGATCCAGGCCCAGCGCAACCGCGTGGTGTTCTCCTACGGCGTCGTGCAGCAGATCGGGCGCCTGACCGCCCGCTTCATCGCGGTGCCGGTGGCGGCCTACAGCCCGAAGACGCACTTCGATCAGGTCAAGGACCTCTGGTCCGGCGTGCGCACACCGGATGGCCGCTGATGGGACGGAAGACCTTCCGCCGCCAGGTCCGCGCCCCGGGGCCGCCCGCTCATCCCTGGCCGGGGCTGCCGGGCGGTCCGGGACCGCCGGCGCGCCCCGACCCGCCCCCGCCTTCGCCAGACACCGCCGAGCGCACCGTCATGTCCCATCCCCGGCTCCGGCCAACCGCACGTCCCCTGTCCCGCGCCGGCGCCGCGCTCCTGATCCTGGCGCTGCCGGCCTGCGCGATCTCGCTGCCGATCTCCCGGCCTGCCGACGGTTCTCCCGGCGTGCCGGGGCAGGACCCGAAGCGCACGGCGCCCCTGGCGTTCCCGGGGCTCGACCCGGAGGATTGGCGCCGGGCGCGCGGCATCCTCGGCCTCGCGTTGGAACCCAGCGGGAACGGCCTGCGCATCCGGTGGGACAACCCGGCGAGCGGGCGGAAGGGCAGCGTCGTGCCGACCGCCGCGCCGGTCGTACGCGCGGGGCGGATCTGCCGCGCCTTCCTGGCCACCGTGGAAGAGGCGCAGCGCACCGCCAGGATCCGCGGCACGGCCTGCCAGAACGTCGGCGACGACTGGGAGGTGACGGAACTCGACCCCGGGAGCAGCGCGCCGGACCGTCAGGGCGTAACGAGGCGCGACGCCGAGCCGACCGGACCCCGCTCGCCCTGATGCGGGCCGCTCCGGGAAGGTTCCGTCAGGCGCGAGGATCACCGTCGGCGCGCCGCTGGCGGCCCGCCTCGGAACGGCGGCACGACGCGCGGACGGACCATCGGGGCGTTCTCACACCGGCGAGGGATCATGGGTTCGTACTGGGGCATCTGGGGAGACCTTCCCAACCACTTGGTGCGGCTGGGCCTCGCCTTCGCGTTCGCATTCCCGCTCGGCTGGAACCGCGAGCGCGAGGCGCGCAGCGCCGGATTGCGCACCTTCCCCATCGTCGCCATCGCCAGCTGCGGCTTCATCCTGCTCGCCAGCGAGCTCCTCGGCGCGCGCACGCCGGAGCAGGCGCGCATCCTCCAGGGACTCATCACCGGCATCGGCTTCATCGGCGGTGGCGCCATCCTGAAGGGGGGCGACAACGTGCACGGCACCGCGACCGCGGCGAGCCTGTGGAACGTGGGCGTGATCGGGGCGGCCGTCGGCTTCGGCTACTACGACCTTGGCCTCATCCCGGCCCTGTCCAACTTCCTGGTCCTCGCCCTCCTGACGCCCTTGAAGCGCAAGCCGCGGACCGCCGCGTCGCAGGACCGGGGCGCCGGCACCGAGCCGGGGGGAGGGCCGGCCGGCACGGGCGGGGCCGGGCACAGCGAATGATGCCCCCCGGGATCGGAAGTCAGCGCGAACCGGTCCGGCCCTGGCGCGCCTGCCGCGCCCAGATCCGATAGGTGCCGCCGAAGGTGTCGGGATGGCGGGTCTCGAAACCGTGCCACGCCGCCGGCGAGCGCGCCGCGGCCGGGTCCGGATGCTCGGCCGCGAACCGGGTCCGGTCCGACGGGCGTTCGGGCTCCAGGCCCAAAAATTCCAGCCCGCAGGCCTCCAGCATCGCGCCGATCCCGGGCAGCGTGAAACGGTGCTCCTCGACGTGGAAGATGAGGTCGCGGCATTCCGACAGGGTCCAGAAGTCGGAGGCGGGGCTGAGCAGCATGCCGAGGTCCGGCTGCGCCACGGCCCCGGCCATGACGGCACGCCGGCCCGCCCGCACGCCGGCCGGGGTCGGCGCGAGCGCGCGCTCCGCGACCAGGGCGCGCCCCGCGACGACGCTGGCGCGCGCGATCTCGCTGTAGAGCCCGAGGAAGAGCAGGCCGCCCGGCGCGAGCAGCCCCGAGAGGACGCGCAAGCCCTGCAAGGGCTCGCGCATGTGGTGGAGCACGCCGAAGCTCTCGATCAGGTCGAAGCGCTCGCCCAGGTTGGCGAGGTCGAGGATGTCGGCCTGCAGGTGCCGGACCGACCCGATCCCGTATTCCGCCAGCTTGCGCATGCCGTAGGCCAGGCTGCTGCGGCTCAGGTCGACCGCGAGCACCGAGGCGTCCGCGACCGACTGCACGAGCCGCATGGTCTGGATGCCGGTCCCGCACCCCGCGACGAGGACGCGTGGCCGCTCGACCGCCGGCATCTCGTCCGCGCCGAGGTGCGGCAGCGCGAGGTGGACCCGCTCGCGCAAGGGACGCGGGGTCCCGAGCAGGGCGCGCGACCAGCGCGGATAGGGGTTCTCCTCGTACTGGGCCTGGACCAGGAGGGACACGGCGTCGCGCACCGGCCTGAGCGGGACCAGGCTGTCCGCGAGGGCGCGCTCCTGGGCCGGCTCCTCGACCTGCTCGCGCACGAGGGCGCGCAGGGCGGGCGGGGCCTTGGCGAGGTCGAGGCGGGCCGCGGCCGTGCGATGCAGCGGCAGGTAGCAGGCCGCGATGGCGACCCGGCGCCAATCCGCCGCGCCCGCGTCGGCCTCGGCTCGACCGAAGCCCGCGCACAGGGCCGCCAGGGCGACCTCCTCCTGCTCGTCGGTGCAGTAGAGGTACTCGTTGAGGAAGCACTGGCGCGCCAGGGCGCAGGCGAGGGTGAGGTCCGGTGCGGGCGGCGCCCCCTCCCGCGCCGCCAGGAGCAGGCTTCGCCGCACCTCCGTCAGCAGGAGCTCAAGCCCGAGATCGGGAATGGGGGCGGCGGCGAGGAGCGCGCGGAACAGCGCGTCGTCCAGCAGGGCGCGGACGACCGCATCGGCTTCGGCGACGGTCTCGCGGGCACGCGGGGGATCGGCCGCCAACCGGGCGAGCAGGCCGTCGACGGCCGCATCCTGCCGCAGCGCCGCGACGGCCGCGGTGGCGAGCAGGCGCGGGTCGACGTCGGCCCGCCCGAACAGGGCGATCAGCACCGCCCGGAAACGTGGTCCCGCCGGCACCGCGCCGAGGTGCAGGAGCTCGCGGGCGAGCAGGCGCGGGAAGCCGGGCTGGTCCGGCGCGCAGGCGACGGCCTCCGCGAGGGCCGAGAGGCCCGCGAGCGTCTCGCCGGCCCGGAGGCGGGCGCTCCCGAGATTGGCCCAGAGCGGCGCCCGCGCCGGCGCCATCGTGACGGGGGTGGCCCGGAGCGCGGCCTCGAAGAAGGGCACGGCTTGGCCGAACTCGCCCTCCCGCACCAGCAGGAGCGCGAAGCCCGCCAGGCAGTGGGCGAGCTCCGGCTTCAGCATCAAGGCGCTCTGGTAGGCCTTGGCGGCCTCCGTGAAGCGCCCGAGCGCGCGCAGCATCTCGCCCGCCTGGCCATGCGCCTCGGCGAAATCGGGGCGGAGCTCGGCGGCCTTCCGGAAGTGGCGCAGGGCCGAGCCCGGCGCGCCGGTCTGCCGGTGCGCCTCGCCGA
>NZ_BPRD01000251.1 GCF_022179745.1 Methylorubrum podarium | reverse complement strand
GAGGCGGCGATGGCGGCGGGGCAGCTGCGGGCCATCGTCTGCACCGCGACGCTCGATCTCGGCATCGACTGGGGCGACGTCGATCTCGTGGTGAACGTCGGCGCGCCGAAGGGGGCGAGCCGGATCATGCAGCGGATCGGTCGGGCCAACCACCGCATGGACGAGCCCTCGAAGGCCTATCTCGTGCCGGGCAACCGCTTCGAAATGCTGGAATGCCGCGCCGCCCTCGACGCGGTGGAGGAGGCGGCCCAGGACACCCCCGACGCCCGCCTCGGCGCCCCCGACGTGCTGGCCCAGCACGTCCTCGGCATGGCCTGCGCCGACGCCTTCGATCCGCTCGAACTCTACGAGGAGATCGTCTCGGCCGCGCCCTACGCGACGCTGTCGTGGGAGGATTTCGAGGCGGTGGTCGATTACGTCGCCACCGGCGGCTATGCGCTCCGCGCCTACGAGCGCTTCGCCAAGATCCTGCGCGGCGCCGACGGCCGGTGGCGGGTGCGCGACGCGCGGGTGGCGCAGCAATACCGGATGAACATCGGCACCATCATCGAGTCGACCCACATCAAGGTGCGGATGGCCCGCAGCCTGCGCTCCAAGCCCGGCACCGTGCTGCCGAAGGGCGGCCGGACGCTGGGCGAGATCGAGGAGGATTTCGCCGAGACGCTCACGGTCGGCGACACCTTCCTGTTCGCGGGGGAGGTCTTGCGCTTCGAGGGGCTCGCCGAGGACGAGTGCCTCGTGACGCGGGCCGGTGCCGGCACCGATCCGGCCATCCCCTCCTACGCCGGCGCGAAATTCCCGCTCTCGACCTTCCTCGCCGCGCGGGTGCGGGCGATCATCGCCGACCCGTTCGAGTGGGACCGGCTGCCGCGCCAGCTCTCGGACTATCTCGCGCAGCAGCGCCGGCACTCGGCCCTGCCCGGCGAGCGCGACCTCCTGGTCGAGACCTTTTCGCGCGCGGGGCGCCACTACCTCACGGCGTTCCCGTTCGAGGGGCGGCTCGCCCACCAGACGCTCGGCATGCTGCTCACCCGCCGCCTGGAGCGCGCCCGGCTGCGCCCGCTCGGGTTCGCCGCCAACGATTACGGCATCGCCATCTGGTGCACGAAGGACGTGAGCGAGCGCGCCGCGCTCTCGCCCGGCTTCATGGAGGCCCTGTTCGACGAGGACATGCTCGGCGACGACCTGGAGGCGTGGCTCGACGAATCCGCGATGATGAAGCGCACCTTCCGCCAATGCGCGGTGATCGCCGGGCTGATCGAGCGGCGCTTTCCGGGGCAGAAGAAGACCGGCCGGCAGGTCACCATCTCGACCGACCTGATCTACGACGTGCTGCGCCGCCACCAGCCCGACCACCTGCTCCTGCGCGCCGCGCGGCAGGATGCGGCAACCGGACTCCTCGACGTGACCCGCCTCGGCATGATGCTGAAGCGCATCCGGGGGCGAATCACCCACAGGGCGCTCGACCGCGTCTCGCCGCTCTCCGTCTCCGTCATGCTCGAAATCGGGCGCGAACGGGTCTACGGGGAGGGGGCCGACGAGATCCTGGCCGAGGCCGAAGCCGAGCTTCTTCAGGAAGCGCTCGGCTGACGGGGTGTGCCGCCTCCTCCGCGCGATTTGAGGATGCGACCTTGGCACTGGGCCAGAGACTCGAGAAGACCGTGAAGGGCACCGACCTTGCGCTCGCTGGCGAGGCGCTCAGCCTCGACAGGACCGGCGCGCTGTGGCTGCCCGAGCACCGAACCCTGGTGGTGTCGGACCTCCACTTGGAGAAAGGCTCGTCCTTCGCCGCCCGCTCCGGCCAGTTCCTGCCGCCCTACGACACCCGCGAGACCCTGGCCTGCCTGCACGAGGTGATCCAGCGGCTCGATCCGGCCTGCCTCGTCGCGCTCGGCGATTCCTTCCACGACGCCCGCGGCCCCGAGCGGATGGAGCCCGGCGACCGGGCGATGATCGCCGCGCTTCAGGAAGGCCGCGACTGGGTCTGGATTGCCGGCAACCACGACGCGGCGGTGAGCGAGGGCGTCGGCGGGCGCTACTGCGAGACGGTTTCCCTCGGCGGCCTGACCCTGCGCCACGAGCCGCTGGCCGGGGCTGCGGCGGGCGAAATCGCCGGCCACCTCCATCCCTGCGGCAAGGTCACCATGCGCGGCCGCTCGGTGCGCCGCCGCTGCTTCGTCAGCGACGGACACCGCCTCGTCATGCCGGCCTTCGGCGCCTACACGGGCGGGCTCAATGTGCGCGACGCCGCCTTCGAGCCGCTCTTCCCCAAGGGGTTCACCGCCTACCTGCTCGGCGACGGGCGCGTCTTCGCCATCGGCCGGACCATGCTGGGGCGGGACTGAGGGTCGGACCCTGACCGGCGCGGGTGTCGCGGTGCATCGCCTTTCAGGCCGAGACGCCGCACGATGACCCGGCCTCGAACCGTGCCGGAACGATCGATCCCTCTGGCGCCGGTCCAACGGGAGGATCGTCGCGCGTGCATCGTGTCTCCCGCGCCGTTCCTCGGCGCGCCGACCGCCCTGGACACCGCGACGGCAACACCGGACGGACGCTTGCAGCCGGCGAATACTGCCCAGTTGCTCTGCGACATCTTCTGATCCGAAATCATCCTCCGATTACCACTTTCGCGCGCAGGTCAACGCCGTCGTCATCTGCAAAGGTGCCCCCCTCATTGGAGGACAGGCGCCATGACTGCCGGCAACAACCCCGACCGCAGGACCCGCAAGTTTTCCGAAGTCGTCACCCCGCAGCCCCTCCGCACCCGCAGGCTGACCACCCGGGGTGCGGCCCCTCCTCAGGAACTCGGCCCCCTCGAACAGTTGCTCGGCGTGTGGACCGCGCAAGGCACGGGCTGGAACATGATCGCCCTGCCGTTTCACAAGGCTCCGCCGCCGCCGGCCGGCTTCAAATTCCGCGTGCTGATGAACCAGTACGACGAGGAGCTTCGATTCACGTTCGTCGATGACGACGTTCCCAACCGAGGGCTCTCAAGGCCGAGCCAGCCGGACTTCGACCAGTTCGTCGTCACGCTCGATTATCAGCAGAAGATCGCGCAGGTCGCCGCGGAGGATCGGCCCAGCAGCGGCGGTCTGGCCGGCCCGGTCGGACTGCCGATCCACCACGAGCCCGGCCTGTGGCTCTACGAGAAGAACCGTCGGTCCAAGGACGATCAGATCAAGGGCGACAAGGTCTCGGAGGTCGAACTCGACGTCGCCCGGCTTGCCTCGATCCCGCACGGGAATTCGGTCCTGGCCCTCGGCAAGTCGGCGGTGCACGACGGGATGCCGCCGATCCCGCCCGTGAGCGGGCTACCCTCGGGCCGGTTCGAGGACGTCGCGACCCCGGATTACGACTTCAGGTCCGCCACCGATCCGGATCCGTATTTCGAGCCCTACCGGCACTACATCGACAACCCGTTCATGGGGAATGTCACGGCGCCCGGGTTTCCCGGCTTCAGTCCGGCCGACATGAACGAGATCCTTCGGTTCGCGAACCAGAACGTCAAGATCGTTCGGACGACCACGCTCACCGTCGATTCGACGCGCAAGAGCGCCGGAATCTCGAATGTCCCCTTCTCGGTTCGCGAGGCCGAACCGAGAAGGGGACA
>NZ_BPRD01000250.1 GCF_022179745.1 Methylorubrum podarium | reverse complement strand
GCGGGCAAGCGCCTCGGCCCGGCCGGCATCGGCGAAGCCGATTACCCGCAGATACCGGCCGTCCTCGAACACCGTCGTCTGGGTCATCCCGAGCGCGCGTCCGTTCTTCGTGTCGGTGCCGGTGCCGCGCAGGCGCACCACGACGGCGTCGCCGCGGGTGCTGCGCTCCTCGCCGGTGATCGCGACGTCCTTCAGATCCTTCTGTGCGGCGAAGATCCGGCGGGCATAGGCGACTTCCCCGCCCGCCGGCACGGGCACCTGCCCCAGCGACGGCGTGACGATCACCACCGGCTGCTCGCGCTCCGGATCGACGTCCTTCGGCCCCTCGGTTAGGAGCAGGCCGTTGCCGGCGAAGACCCCCGTCGGGCGGAACCCGGCGGTGTCGCCGACGGTGTAGGGCAGCGCCGCGACCTGATCGGCGAGGCTCGCCTTGGCCCGGAACGCGATCGTGCGGAGCGCCGCCTCGACGGTCGGAGCCGGCACCTGCTTGGCCGCCGCCTCCGGCACCTGCACGGTGACGAGGCCGGTTCCGGAGGCGCCGCGCACCACGGCGACCCACTTGGCGTAGGTGAGGCCGTTGGCCCCCTGCGTCCCGCGCAGGACGAACCCTTCGCCCCCCGCCGTGCTCAGCGGCTCGGGTCCGCCCTTCACCCGGAAGCCGGACGGCGCCAGGGCCTCGGCCGTGAACTTCCCGTTGATCTGATCCCAGGCCTCCGGCGGCATCTCCACCAGCACGATCGAGGCGCCGGAGCGGTGCTCGAAGCCCGCGAAGCTCGTGGCCGGCTTCATGCCGGCCGGCGGGGCGAGACCGAGCGATCCGGCGCGCGGGAAGACCGGCTCGGCCGCGAGCGCCGGAGCGCTGGAGGCGAGCAGCCCGGCGAGTAGGCCGCGCAGGGCCCACCGGCCGGAAGCGAGGCGAGCCAGACCTCGGGCAAGCGGGCCGCGCAGCGGGTTGCGATCGGTCATCGGGGGTCTCCGAAGGCTGGTGCGGACGGTCGTCGTGGGGTTCGGGGGGCGGTCAGCGGGTGGCGACGCGGCTGACGACGAAGGTGTTGCCGGAGAACTGGACCTGTCCCGGCGCGCTCATGTGCTCCAGCATCAGGCGCAGGTTGCGGCCGAGCCGCGCCGAGTCGGAGCGGGTCTCGTACCAGTACTCGGCGCTGGCGCCGCCGGAGCGCACCGGGCGGTGGTGCTCGTAGCAGCGGAAGGCGGCCATGTACTCCTCCGCCGCCTGCACCTCCTGCGGCGAGAAGCCGTTGAGGCGCACGACGTAGGCCGTGGGCAGGCCGCCGCAGGACTCGCCGCCGGCTACCGCGGCGGGCGGAGGCTCGGCGCCGGGCAGGGCGTTCGGAAGCGGGTTCGGGGACGCGCCGGCATCGGCGCCGCGGCGGGGCGCGATCACGCCGTCGAGCTTGGCCGTGAGCGCGCTCGCCACGTCGGCGGCGATGCTCTTGGCCTCGGCGCCGACCCGTTCGAGCAGGCATTCCCGGTCGCAGCCCTGGGGCAGGGGCGGAAGCTGCAGCCCCGCCACCTCGAAGGCGCCGAGCGACTGCCCGGTGCGCACGTTGAGGAGCCGGCCGGGGATGCGCACCTCCGGCCGCACGATGTCGGAATAGGCCGATTTCGAGGCCGAGGCGTAGACCTGGAACACCGCCACCACGTCGAGCGGCGGGTTCTGGACCGCCCGGGCGACCTCGATCAGCTCCGCGTCGCGGCGGCGGACCCGGTTGGCCTGGGTGATCCCCATCGCCACCGCCGTCTCGTCGTAGACGTTGTAGCCGCGCAGGTTCATCGTCTCGGAGAGTTCGGTGATCACCCGCTGGAAGATGCGGTTGCCGCGGGGCACGGAATCCTCGTCGGCATCCTCGCCCATCACGACGATATTGGGCCGGGTCTGCGCCTGAACCGGCGCGGCGAGGCCGAGGAGGGAGCCGCCGATCAGGGCGAGCGTGGCGAGCGTTCGGGTGCGCAGCATCGGGATCATCCTGTCTGTCGGTTCGTGTGCCGGCGTTTGTGTCGCGGAGTTCACTCGGAGCAGAGCAGCGGCGTCGGGGCCGCGCCGAAATCGTCGAGGTCGAGCGGGACCTGGCGGCGGGGATCGCCGAGCGCGTCGTTCCCGCAGGTCTGCTCGGAGGCGGGCAGGATGAAGCGCAGGGCGCCGCTCCGCGCGGGCGCGATCAGGCTGACTTCGACCCGCCGGTTGATCCGCGCGAAGGGCTGGGACGGGTCCTTGGGGCGGACCGGCCCCCAGCCGTGGATGCGCAGCCGGCGCGGATCGATGCCGTAGGTCTCGACGAGATGCGCCTTCACCGCCCGGGCGCGGGCGAGCGACAGGCGGCGGTTGTAGCCGAGACCGCCCGCGGCATCGGTGTGCCCGGCGATCAGGAAGCCGTGGCCGGACAGCTCGCGGGCCTGCAGCGCCTGCCCCAGCGGGTCGAGCTGGATGCGCGCCTCCGGCGTCAGGCGGGTGCTGTCGTAGGCGAAGAACACGGTGAGATCGACCGAGCGGGCGGGATCGACCCGCAGGCTCGGGCCGCCGTCGGCGGGGGAGACCGCGACCGGCGCGGCGGGGCGGCCCGGATTGCCGTCGGCGAAGGGGGCGAGGGAACGGATGATCGCGTTGGCGGACGGGTTCACCGCACCGGCCTCGTCCCGCTCGGCGGCCTCGTCGCGGGCCGGCGGCGCCTCCGCCTCGGCGACGGGCGGCCGCGCGCCCGGCACTTCGGTGAGCGGGTTGGCGCGGGCCGGTGCGAGGGCGAAGAGGACGCCCGCCGCCAGCATCACGCCGACACGCGGGCGCCATGCCGAGGCCGTTCCCCCCGTGCGGCGCGCAATGCGCTCGGCTGCCTGCTCGATTGCCCCCATGGCCTCCGTCTCCGTCTCACGGGCCTTGCCGCGGCCCCTTCCCCTCATCCCTGGACCTCGCAGAGCGGCTTTCGCCGCCTGCCCACGAAAAAAATCGTTCGCGATACCGATCTCCGGGGCCCCGCTTACCCCGCGGCTCGCCACGGATTGACGACGCCGACCCCGGCGGCCTCGAACGGGCCCGTATCGCGCGTGGCGACCGCGAAGCCCCGGACCGCGGCGGCGGCGGCGATAGACCCGTCCGCCATACCGATGGCCTTCCCGGCGGCGCGGGCGCGCGCCATGAAGTCGGCGTAGTGGCGCGAGGCGTCGAGGTCGAACGGCAGAACGCGGCCGGTGAAGGCGGGAATCACCTCGCGCTCCAGCCGGTCCCGGAAGATCTCCCGCCGCCTGCCCGGCGGCATCATGGCCGTGCCGAAGCGGAGTTCGGCGACGGTGACGGCGGTGAGGTAGAGGGTCTCGATCGCCTGCGCATCGACCCAAGCCAGCACGGAGGGGTCGGGCGAAGCCCGCCACAGCTCGGACAGGACGGTGGTATCGAGGACGATCACTCGAACCGGATCGGTTCGGCCGGTTGCCGGTCGCGAAGCCGGTCGAAGGCGTCCGCTTCCGCCTCGGTCAGACCGCCGGCCTCGCGGGCGATGGAGGACAGGAGGGAGCCGAGCTTCATCCGACCGGCCGGCTTGGCCGCCTGCTCCAGGATGGCGCGGATCTCGGCCTCGGTGCTGCGTCCGTGCTGCGCGGCGCGGATGCGCAGGGCGCGATGCACCTCGTCGGGCACGTTGCGGATGGTGATCGAGGCCAGCGGCTGCACTCCGCTCGAACGATGACGATGCTATCATCCTAATGAAGTGCCATCATATCGCAACCTCGCGGCCTCCGTCAGCGCCCGCGCAGGATCGCGTTCATGCTCGCGGGATCGAGCGGCCCGTCCGCGGGCGGGCCGGCGGCGGGCTTGGTAGCGGGCGCGGTGCCGGAGGTGGCGCCGGACTTGGCCGGCGCACCTCCGGCCGGCGCATCCCCGGCCGTCGCCGCGGCGGCGACCGGGCGGCCCTGGCTGGCGGCGATCTCGGCGAGGATGCGGCTGCGCCCGAGGATCGCCGAGAGCCGCGTGGCCTTGTTGAAGCTCGACGGGTCCTTCGGATCGAGGCCGCCCTCCTTGTGCAGGGCGATGCCGGCGACGGAGGCGTCGAACATCAGCGAGCCGGAGGAGCCGCCGAGCGTGTCGCAGCGGTGGCGCAGATCCGGCCCCTCGGCCTGATCCTTCATCGCGAAGCAGCGGAAGCGGCTCATCACCTTCGGGCGCCCGAGGGGATGGTGGATCACGAGCATCGAGCGGTTGCCCGCCACGGGCTCGCCCGAGAGGCGGACGCTGCCGTAGGCCGCGGTCGGGTTCCCGGCGACGCGGGCCAGCGCGTAGTCGAGGCGGGCGTCGAATTCGACCGGTTTCGGGTCGATCTCGAAGCGGCGCGAGCCTTTGCCGTCGAGCGTCAGGTAATCCATCAGGATCGACGCCTTGACCGGGGTGAGGTCGCCCGCCTGCGGCAGGCAGTGGTGATTGGTCAGCACGTAGTCGCCGGGCAGCAGCGCCCCGGTGCAGGAGGCGCCGACCTGCTGGCCGGTGCGGCCGTTCTTCAGAACGATGTCGACGCGGCCGATCGGCCGGGCCAGGGCGGCGAGCCCGTCCTTGGGGTCGAGTTCGCTGATCGGCTCGAACGCGCCCTTGTTCTGATCGACATAGGCCGCCGCGTCGCCGGTCGTCTGGCGCAGGGGCAGCTGCGCCCGGCCGTAATCGGCGGGATCGAAGCCGACGCTCTGCGCCCGCGCGGGATCGGCCGCACAGAGGGCGAGCAGCAGGCAGGCGGCGGCCGGGGCGGGCCGGCGTCTCCGGCGAATCGGGGTCATCCTCTCCCTCCTCTCCGTCTGGGTCGTATGCCCGGCCCACACGGCTGGGTCAAAAGTCTCACGCTGCGGACTGTACGCCCATCAGCGCGTCAGGGCGTGGACGAGGCGGTCGCCCGGCGGCGCCGCGCCCGTTTCCGGATGCGCTCTGGCTTCCGGCAGGGCCTGGACCGCGTAGACGAGGTTTTGCCGCCCGCCCTCGCGCAGGAAG
>NZ_BPRD01000249.1 GCF_022179745.1 Methylorubrum podarium | reverse complement strand
TGCGCGGGCCGGTGCCGGGCTGCACGGTGATGTTCCAGCGGCCCGCGCTCCTCCCTTGGGCGAGCGTCCTCGACAACGTGCTGCTCCCCGCCCGTCTGTCGGGCCGGCTCGGGCGCGAGCGGGCCGAAACCGTCGGGCAGGCCCGCCGTCTCCTCGACGATCTGGGGCTCACAGAGCGAGCCGAGGCCAAGCCACACCAGCTCTCCGGCGGCCAGCAGCAGCGGGTGGCGCTCGCCCGCGCGTTGGCGAGCCGGCCGCGCATCCTGCTCCTCGACGAGCCGTTCTCCGCCCTCGATCCCGAGATGCGCGCGAGTCTGCGCGGCGACGTGTTGCGGCTTGCCCAGGCGCGCGGGCTCACCCTGATCGTCGTCACCCACGATCTCGCCGACGTGGCGGCCTTGGCCGAGCGCGCCGTGGTGCTCGCCGGGCGCCCGGCCCGCATCGCCGACGACTTGCCGCTGGGCGACGACGCCGAGGCGGAGCTTCGCCACCGCCTCGGACCGATCGCGCCCGACCGCGCCGCCGCCTGACCCGAACCCAAAAAGCCGAGTCCCGATGAGTGCTCCCGACGACCTCGCCGCCCTGTGGACACACGAATGGTCCCGCGCCGACTGGACCCGGCGCGACACTCTCGACGCCCTCGCCCGCGGCGGGCTCGCCGCCCTGCTCGGCGGTGGCGCGCTCGGCCTCTCGGGCCAAACCGCCCACGCGGCGGACGACGAGACCGTGCGCATCGGCTACCTGCCGATCACCGACGCCACCGCGCTGCTCGTCGCCCACGCCAAGGGCTATTTCGAAGAGGCCGGGCTCAAGGTCGCCGAGCCGACGCCGGTGCGCTCGTGGTCGGCGCTGGTGGAGGGGTTTGCCGCTGGCAAGTTCAACCTTGCACACCTGCTGAAACCCATCCCGGTCTGGATGCGGTACAACAACCGGTTCCCGGTCAAGGTTCTGGCCTGGGCCCACACCAACGGCTCCGGCATCGTCGTCGGGGGAAAAAGCGGGATCGAGGATTTCACGGGGCTCGCGGGCAAGCGCGTCGCGGTACCGTACTGGTACTCGATGCACAACGTCGTGCTGCAATATGCGCTCCGCCAATCGGGCGTGGCACCGGTCATCCGCGGCGAGGCAGGCCCGCGCGAGTGCGCCCTCCAGATCCTGCCGCCGCCCGAGATGCCGGCAGCCCTCGCGGCGGGCAAGATCGACGGCTACATCGTCGCCGAGCCGTTCAACGCGCTCGGCGAACTCAAGGCCGGGGCGCGGATGCTGCGCTTCACCGGCGACATCTGGAAGAACCATCCCTGCTGCGTCGTCGTCGCCCACGAGCGGCAGGTGAGCGCCAACCCGGAATGGACGGGGAGGGCCATCGAGGCCATCGTCCGGGCGCAAGCCTATTGCGTGAAGAACCGCGAGGAGGTCGCCCGCCTGATCTCGAAGGAGGGCCGCGGCTACCTGCCGATGCCCGCCGACGTGTTGATCAAGGCCACCACCGACTACGGCGCGGCCTACGAGAAGAGCGGCGCCATCCGCCACCCCGATTGGGCGGCACGCCGCATCGACTTCCAGCCCTGGCCCTATCCATCGGCGACGAAGCTCATCGTCGAGGCGATGGGCGACACCGTGGTCGAGGGGGACGCCACCTTCCTGAAAGGCCTCGATCCGGATTTCGTGACGAGAGACTTGGTGGACGACCGCTTCGTCGCCGCCGCGCTGAGGCGCTACCCCGAATGGCCGGGCGCAACCGATCCGGCGGCCCTCACTCGCCAGGAGACCCTGAGCCTGTGACCGGTAGTGCCACTCCCGCCGCTCTCGCCGTCGAGGTCGCAGCCGGGCCGCCGCGCCGCCCGGCTCGAATCGGCCCCGCGCTCGACCGAATGGCGCCGCTGCTCGGGCTCACCGGGCTCGGACTCGTGTGGTTCGTTGCCGGCCTCGTGCTAAAGAGCGTGCCGGCCTACTCGGCCTTCGCCGGCTTCGCGCCCGGCCCGGCGCTCGCCTCCTTCGCCGACCTGTTGAGCTCCGGCGAGGCGTGGCGGGCCACCACCCCGAGCCTTGCGCGCATCGGCCAGGGACTCGCCGTCGCCTTCGGGCTCGGCGCACCGCTCGGGCTGCTGATGGGCTCCTCGCCGCTTTCCGAGCGCATCCTCCAGCCGCCGTTCCAACTCCTGAGGATGATCTCGCCGCTCGCCTGGATGCCGGTGGCGGTGCTGGCCTTCCCGAGTTGGGACGGCGCGATCGTCTTCCTGATCGCGGTTGCCGCGATCTGGCCGATCCTCTTCGCCACCGCGGCAGGGGTGAAGCGGGTCGATCCGGTCTGGCTCGCTATGGCGCGTAATCTCGGTGCCGGGCGCCTCGCGGCGCTGCGCGCGGTCGTGGTGCCGGCCGTGCTGCAGGACATCCTCACCGGGCTGCGCCTCGCCCTCGGCGTCGCCTGGATCGTGCTGGTGCCGGCCGAATATCTCGGGGTCACGAGCGGGCTCGGCTACGCCATCAACGACGCTCGCGACACCCTCTCCTACGACCGGCTCGCCGCCCTCGTCCTGCTGATCGGCCTGATCGGCTACGCCCTCGACAGCTTGCTCGGGCGCCTCGCCGCCCGCGCCCGCTGGATTCCCGCCACCTGAGGAGTTCCTTCCAAGATGACCGCAAACGCTGCGAGAGAGATCATCCAGACGTTCGAGACGATCGACCGCGACAAGCTCCATGCGCTGTCCGAGAGGGGCCGCGCCGACCCGTCCGTGGTGAAGACCGTGCGCGCAAAAACGATCGCGGAAGGCCGCCGCTTCCGCCACCTCAACTACGTCCGCAACCTCGATGCCCACATCGTCGACGAGCCGCCGGCCCTGCTCGGCGACGACACCGCCCCCAACCCGACCGAGGCGCTGCTTGCGGCGCTCGGCACCTGCGTCGCGGTCGGCCTCCAGGCCAACGCGGTCGCCCGCGGCTGGATCGTGCGCGGCATCGAGATCGAATCCGAGGGAGACATTAACATCACCTCCGTCTGGGGCACGGGCGATCTCTCCGAGAAGCCGGTCGGGCTCACCGCCGTGCGGCTCAAGGCCCGTCTCGACATCGAGGGCGCGAGCCCGGACGAGCTCGACGCACTGGTGGCCCATGCCGGGCAATGGTCGCCGGTGCTCAACACCGTGCAGAACCCCGTCTCGGTCACCCTGGCCCGGGCCTGATCCGATCATGGCTGCCAGCGCCCGCATCACGCCGCCCCGCACGGTCGCCGAGATCGTGCGCGAGGATCTGCGCCCCCGCCTCGCGGCGATCGATGCCGGCGAGTACCCGGTGGACGTCCTGCGGGCGCTGGGGGCTGCCGGCACTTTTGCTCACCATGTTGAGGGCACCCCCGAGGGCCTCCTAGCGGCGATCGACGCGATGGGGCAGGCTGGCGAGGCCTGCCTTTCCACCGCCTTCTGCATCTGGTGCCAGGACGCGCTGGTCTGGTACCTCGCCCGCTCCGAGGAGGCCGGCCCGCGCCGCCACCTCGCCGCTTTCGCCGACGGCGCGGCGCTCGGCGGCACCGGGCTGTCAAACCCGATGAAGGCGTTCTCCGGCATCGAGCCGCTGGCGCTGCGCTGTGAGCGCGAGGGAGCCGGCTACCGGGTGCGTGGGCGCCTGCCCTGGGTCTCGAACCTTGTTCCCGGCCACCTTTTCGCAGGCATTGCTTCGCTGCCCGACGGGCGGCGGGTGATGGGACTGTTCGAGGCCGGCACCGCGGCCGTCGCGATCGCCGCCAACGCTCGCTTCGTCGCGCTCGAAGGCACCGGCACCGTCACCGTGATGGTGCGTGACGCCTATCTGCCCGACGCCGACGTGATCGCCCACGACGTCGCCGCCTTCGTGCCGCGCATCCGCAACGGCTTCGTCCTGCTCCAGACCGGAATGGGTCTGGGGCTCGTCCGCGGCGTCGCCCGCCTGATGCGCGAGGATGCCCGCGGCCGCCACGACGGCCGATACCTGCCGCTCGGCCCCGAGGCCATAGAGGCCCGCGCCGAGGTGTTGCGCGAGCGGGTCGCGGCGGCGGCCGTGCGCCATGCCGAGACCGACCGTGCGACCTTCCTCGACACCCTGCGGCTGCGCCTCGACGTGTCGCTCCTGGCGCTGGAGGCGGCGCAATCCGCCATGCTCCAGTTCGGCGCCCGCGGCTATCTCGAAGGGTCGGAGCCGTTCCGCCGCCTGCGCGAGGCGCAATTCGTGGCAATCGTCACGCCGTCGGTGAAGCACATCACGACGGAACTCGCGAGAGCGGCCTGACGGGCCGGAACGGTACTGCTCCAACCCGCACGGCAGCGGCGCCACCGTGATCGCGGCGGTGGCAAACAGGCTCATCATGCGGTTTCCGGTTGATCACCTCGGGCTGTGCCCCATCCCGTCATCGCGAGGCGGAGCCGAAGCGATCCAGCGTGCGACCTCTCCGGCAAAGTCGCGCCCTGGATTGCTTTCGCTGAGCCTCGCAATGACGGCGGATGGTGGAACCGAAGTAACACTCGGAAACCGTATCACACGCTACCGGTAGTCACGAACTGTCGAGGAGATGTCGGACAGCCTTTCGCCCGAGCAAGCCTGATTCAGAAATATTGCCGTTCTGATAAGGCTATCATCAAGCACCATGACCTTGTGGACCGGAAGCACAAGGTCGAGGGGCTGATCGGCCGGCCGCGGCAGGATCGCCGTAGCGGCATTCACTACGAGATGCGGGCAGCCAACTATTTTGCCATGATCACGCTTGGCATGACTATGCTCCGGCTGACATTGTCTTTGCTGCGACGCCCTAGTGCCGCGGCAAGGTATGCAGCGCGCGCAGGAAGAGATCGACATCCTCCCGCGTGTTGTAGAAGGCGAGCGAGGCGCGCACCGATTGGTCGACACCGAAGCGGCGCAGGGCCGGCAGGGCGCAGTGATGGCCGGAACGCACCGCGATCCCGAGCGAATCGAGGTGATGGGCGACCGCCTCGTTGGTCAGGCCGTCGACCGTGAACGACATCACGCTCGCCTTGTTGAGCGCCGTGCCGATCAGGCGCAGGCCCTTCACCTCGGCCAAGCCCTCTTGCGCGTATTCGAGCAGGTCGTGCTCGTAGGCCGCGATCGCCGGCAGGCCGACGCTCTCAAGATAGTCCAATGCCGCGCCGAGGCCGACCGCGCCGGCAATGTCCGGTGTGCCGGCCTCGAACTTTTCCGGCGCGCCCTTATAGACGGTCTTCGAGAAGGTGACGTCCTCGATCATGTGGCCGCCGCCCTGCCACGGCGGCATCGCCTCGAGCAGGTGCTTCTTTCCGTACAGAGCGCCGATGCCGGTCGGCCCGAACACCTTGTGGCCGGAGAACACCAGGAAGTCGGCGTCCAACGCTTGCACGTCGATCGGGATGTGCGGGGTCGATTGCGCCGCATCGACCAGCACCGGCACGCCGTAGGCGTGGGCGAGCGCGATGATCTCCCGGATCGGGTTCACCGTGCCGAGCGCGTTGGCGACATGGGTCACCGAAACGATCTTGGTGCGGCCCGAGAGCAAGGCCGCATATTGCTCGAAGATGATCTCGCCGCGGTCGTTGACCGGGATCACCCGGATCGTCGCGCCTGTCGCCTGCGCCAGGAGCTGCCAGGGCACGATGTTGGCGTGGTGCTCAATCGTCGAGACGATGATCTCGTCGCCCGCGCCGATATTCGCCCGACCGTAGGAATGGGCGACGAGGTTGATCGCCTCCGTGGTGCCGCGCAGGAAGACGATGTCGTCCTTCGACGGGGCGTTGAGGAAGCGGCGCGTCTTCTCCCGACCGCCCTCGAACAGGTCCGTCGAGCGCGCCGCGAGCGTGTGCGCGGCCCGGTGGATGTTCGAGTTGTGGCGGCCGTAGAATTCACTGGTGGCGTCGATCACGCTCTGCGGCTTCTGGGTGGTGGCCGCGTTGTCGAGCCAGACCAGCCGATGGCCGTTCACGCTCTGGTGCAGGGCCGGGAAATCCTTGCGCACGTGCTCGACGTCGAAGGGCGCGGCCGCAGGAACCGACCCGTGCGAGGTGATCCGCGGGGCGGGGCCCTCGTGGCGCGAGGGTTCGACCCGCGGCTGAGCCGCGGCTTTTCTGGCTCGCGCCGGCGCGGGGGCAGGGCTCAGGAAGTAGTAGTCGCCGGTGTTGTCGGGCGCATTCGGGTGCGGGAGCCGGCCAAACTCCGAGAAATGTTCCTGCGCGTCGTCCTTGCCCGTCGCCTTGCCCCCTTTGGACGGGTCGCGCGGCACGAGATGCGGCGCCAGCGCGTGGGCAAAGCCGTTGGCGCGCGGGTGATCGGCCGCGATCCGGCGGTGCAGGTCGGGCCCGCCGGGGATCGCCGCCGCCACGTCGGGCACGCTCGGCACGAAGTATTCCGGAAACCGGTTCTGGTTCGGAAACGGGTGCACCGAGGGGATCGCTGCCACGTCGAGGAGGTTCGCGCTCGCCGGCGCGGGCGTCGCGCCGACAGGGTTGGCGTGCGAGGGACCGGAGAGGCCCGGCAGGCCGACCGGCGGCGCGCCGAAGGAACGCGCGGCCTGGGCCGAGACGTCGGGCTGGTGGCCGGCCGCCGAGGCGCCGGACGGCACGGAAGGCGTGCCGAGGGAGGCGCCGGGCAGCGCGGGCTGCCCGAAACCGGAGGGAAGGGTCTCGACCCCCTGGGGGGCTTGAGGCGTCTGCGGCAGGTGGGGCTGGAATGGCGCGCTGGCCGCCTGTCCCTGGCCATAAATCTCGCGGGCAAGGCGCCCGACGAGATCGGCATGCGCCAGATCGCCCGCGCTGCCGGTCGGAAGACCGAGAGTGGGTGCGTTAGGCGTAGTCATGGTAGTTGCCCAGCAGCACGTTATCGAGACGGGCGATCGCGTCCTCGACCAGCACGGCAGCCGAGAAGTAGCGGGTCACGAGATGCGAGGCGATGGAGTGGTCGTTGGTGCCCATGTAGCGCACCGACAGGCCGGGCTCGATCTCGCCGGTCACACCCGATTTCTGCAGGCCGACCACGCCCTGCTCGCCCTCGCCGACGCGCAGGAGCAGGATCGAGGTGGTCTGAGCCCCCGTCACCGGATCGGTGTCGATCGGCAGCTTGTCGCTGGGGACGAGCGGCACGCCGCGCCAGGTAATGAACGGCGCGCCGAACAGGTGGACGACGACCGGCGGCACGCCGCGGCGGGTGGCCTCGCGGCCGAAGGCGGCGATGGCGCGCGGGTGCGCCACGAAGAACGCCGGCTTCTTCCACACCAGCGTCAGCAGCTCGTCGAGATCGTCCGGGGTCGGCGGGCCCGAGCGGGTCGGGATGCGCTGGCGGCCGGCGACCTCGCCGAGCAGGCCGAACTGCGAGTTGTTCAGGAGCTCCCACTCCTCGCGCTCCTTCACGGCATCGACCGTGAGACGGATCTGCTCGCGCAGCTGGTCGATCTCATTGGAGTAGAGGTCGGTGACCCGGGTGTGGGTGTTGAGGATCGTCTGGATCGTCGAGAGGTGGTACTCGCGCGGGTCGATCTCGTAGTCGACGAAGGTGGTCGGCAGGCGCGGCTCGCCGGCATGGACCGCGAGCAGCTCGATGCCCTGCTCGCCGTAGGAGTTGGTGTGACCTTTCAGACGGTCACGCTCCTCCTGATACTGGTCAATGCGCGAGCGCACGGCCTCGTCCTCGATCGCCGCGCGGTCGAGCGTCAGCAGCGTCACCGCCGAGAGCGCCTTCACCGCCGGCGCGGGGCCAGCCTCGCCGACGAGGGCGTCGTCACCGAAATAGTCGCCCCGCGTGGCGAGCCCCTGGCGCAGGCGGCCCTTGTAGGGGCCCGACAGGGTCAGCTCGACGGTGCCGTCGGCCACCACCACGAGGCTGCGGCCGGACGAGCCCTCCTCGGCGAGGACGTCGCCGGCTTTGTGCCGGCTCTGCGTGAACTTGCCCGCCAGCGCGGCGAGCTCGGCGTCCCCCAAGCGGCTGAACAGCGGCACGGCGCGCAGCGATCCGGGGCTGATCGTCCGGCCCTTGTCCTCGGCGACGAGATCGACCCGGCCGGGCTTGGCCAGCACCACGGCGCGGCGGTTGACCCGGTAGACGCCGCCCGCGACGTCGACGAAGGGCAGGAGACGCAGGAGGAAGCGCGGGGTGTTGGCGACGTTCTGGACCGAAGTGACGGTCGCGGTCGCTAGATTGCGCGCAGCGGATGCGCTCACGCTCAGGCCCGGTCCACTCATCTGTCGTCGTCTCCTGGTGATGGATGTCTGCGGGAGGTCCGCGCCCATGCGAGGGCGGCGACGCGGCCGAAGGCGCGCCGGAACCGCATTCACCTTCGAATGCGACCGACCAGAACTGTCGAGCGATGAAAAACCACCAGCATATACTTGTCTTGGCTGGCGAAGCGGCCCGAACCTAGAAGCTCGACCTCGTGAGGGTCAATAGAACACTTTTCTCATTTTTTGTCTGTTTGTGTGATGAATCTCTAAGTTTCGGGCGCAAGGAAAATTGCTCTTCCGACAAAGGATAGAACCGGGGAAATATCTTCCCCATAATGCAAAACAGGGAGAAATCTTGAAATGGATTTCTATCCTCAAGCGCGTCGCGCGGCACTCAGATCCCGTCGCCGTACCCGACGAAGGACTGATCCATGCTCTGGGCCGGCTCCTCGCCGGGGCCGAGGCGGGAGACGATCCGCGCCGGCACGCCCGCGACGGTGGTGTGGGCGGGCACCTCGTGCAGCACCACCGCGGCTGCGGCGACCTTGGCGCCTTCCCCGACCCGGATGTTGCCGAGCACCTTGGCGCCGACACTGAGCAGGACGCCGCGGGCGATCTTCGGATGCCGGTCGCCGCTCTCCTTGCCGTTGCCGCCGAGCGTCACCGATTGGAGGATCGACACGTCGTCGGCCACCACCGTGGTCTCGCCGATGACGACGCCGGTGGCGTGATCGATGAACACCCCCGAGCCGATCCGCGCCGCCGGATGGATGTCGCAACCGAACACCTCGGAGATGCGGCTCTGCACGTGCAGAGCGAGCGTCGCCCGGCCTTGGTGCCACAGCCAGTGCGCCACCCGGTAGCCTTCGAGGGCGGCAAACCCCTTGTAGAACAGGAACGGATCGAGATAGCGCCGACAGGTCGGGTCGCGCTCGCGGATGGCGATGAGGTCGCGCACCGCGTGCGCCCCCGCATGCGGGTCGGCCTCGAAGGCGGAGAGGCAGAGGTCGCGCATGGTCAGCCGCGAGAGATCGCCGTCGCCGAGCCGGTGGGCGAGGCGGTAGGCTAGCGCCTGCGGCAAGCTGCGCTGATCGAGCACCGTCGCCTGGATCAGGCCGGCGTAGAGCGGCTCCTCGATCAGTGCGGCCTCGGCCTCCGCCCGCATGGCCGCCCAGACCTCTCCTTCCGCGGTGCTGCGGCTTGTCGCCCGCAGGGGCGGGACGATTGCCAGAGCCGCGGTCACGACCGGGTCGCCGGATTGAACAGAGGGGGGAAGCGGACGTCGCACCGATGATAGTCCGCACGCATCTTCGGCCCGTCTAATCGCTTCATTGAATGCGCCGGAACAGATCCGGCAGGTAGCTCTGCAAGGTTTCGTGCCCGTCGAACTGGACATCGATCGTGGCGCAGCCGGCCTGACCGTGGATGCCGACCACCCGGCCCCGAGCGTTGCGCCAGATCCCGAGCGCCTCGGCGAGGTCGAGCCGGTCGAATACGACCTGATCGCCGGGAAGCATCGTCGCACTCAGCATGATGGTGTCCTTGAAGCGGGGATCCCGTTACGATTTCCGTCCCGCCGGCCGGCGTGCAGCTTGTTGAGTCGAGCCTCGGAGGTGCGTTCGGGAAGAGCCTTCCCACCGCACCGGGATGCCGGAGAAGATTTGCCGCGCGGCAGAGCGGATCGGGAGCATTACTTTCACTAAGTCATTGTCATAACTTGATAATTATCGATGAAACGCCCTTTGGCAAGCCTTGTTCCGCGCGTCCGGCCGCGCTCCGCCGGATCGGGACGGCACTCTGTTGCCGCCCGCGGTCTCACCCTCTCGAACGCTGTCTCCGCTCGCCGTCGCCGTGAAGCCCGCACCGGCGTTGGGCGACCAGAGCTTTCGATGAGGCCATCGATCCGGACGCTTCCCACGATACCGGTCTTCGTGGTTGTCCGACCTTCCCAATGGCTTTCCGGCGTGGCGCGGGCTTCCCTCCGCGACGCCGGCGCCGCACTTCAGAGCGTGATGCCCGCCGCATCCAGGGCACCGTCGATGCGGGCGTCGACCTCGCGCTTCGTCGCGGCCCAAGCCGGCACCGTGGCCAGCAAACGCTGCTGCCAAGCCACCAGGTTCGGGAACTCGTTGAGCGGGATCTTTGTCCGCTCGTTCTGCGAGAACGGGCCGGCGACGTCGAAGTCGGCCAGCGTCAGCCGGTCGCCGACCATGTGGCTGCGCTTCGCGAGATGCGCGTCCAGCACCGCGGCGGCCGCGCGGATCTTGTCGTCCGCCAGCTTGACGATGGTCTGGTCGGCCGGCTGACCCATGAAGCGCTTGGCGAGCACCTCGTCGAAAGTGAGCGTCGCGAAGACGCGCCACTGCTCGCCCGACCAGAACATCCACTGGAGGATTTCGAACCGCTCGCGCGGCGTCCGCCCCGCCAGGTCGCTTCCCGCCTTCTCGGCGAGGTAGAGATTGATCGCCGCGGATTCGTAGAGGACGAAGTCGCCGTCCACCATCACGGGCGACAGCCCGTGCGGGTTCAACTCCAGAAACTCGGGCGTGTGGCTCTCGCCCTTGAAGAGATCGATGTCCACAATCTCGATGTCGACGCCCATGGCGGCGGCGGCCGACGTGACGCGACGCCGGCTGCCTGAGCCGGGATCGCCGTAGATCTTGATAGCCATTGTCGAATATTCCTTCTGTTGGGTGGTGGTGTGGACGGTCAGGCCGGGAGGACGGCGCGCTGGCGGTCGAGCACTGGCAGCATCCAGGCCGGATCGCCGGTCGACCACGATCAGGTCCGCCGGCAGCGCGAGGCGCAGGCGGGTTGGCACCCGCGGACAGCGTCCGTTCTCGAAGGCCTCGCGCAGGGCGTCGAGC
Source organism: Methylorubrum podarium (assembly GCF_022179745.1). Lineage (GTDB taxonomy): Bacteria > Pseudomonadota > Alphaproteobacteria > Rhizobiales > Beijerinckiaceae > Methylobacterium > Methylobacterium podarium. The sequence goes on along the minus strand of NZ_BPRD01000249.1, from coordinate 7,123 downwards.
TTGTCCTGAAGCCTCATCGCTGTTCTCCCCGACGCCGTGGCGGCGCCGTGAGCCGGGAGGTAGGCCATCTGTCGAAACGCGTGTATCCGCTCTATGCGAACATCATCTATCCGGATGTCGAATGAGTGATCGCTGGCAGGAAATGGCGGTGTTCGTCCGCGTGGCGGAGACCGGCAGCCTTTCGCGCGCGGGACGCGAACTGATGCTCTCGCAACCCTCCGTGTCGCGCATCGTCGGAGCGCTGGAGGCGCGGCTGGGCACGACACTGCTGCTGCGCACCACCCGCAGCATCTCGCTGACGGAAGCCGGCAGCCTGTACCTGGAGCGCGCCAGATTCCTCCTCGCGGAGGTCGAGGAGGCCGAGCAGGCGGCCCGGGGGGTGGACTCGCTGCAGGGCGTCATCCGCCTCGCGTTGCCGGTGCTCTACGGCTCACGGGCGGTCGTTCCCGCGCTCGCGACGTTCCTCGCCCGGCATCCCGACCTCAGGGTCGAGATCACGATGAGCGATGCGCGCCAGAACCTCGTCACGGACAGAGTCGACGTCGCGATCCGGGTCGGCGTCGGGCCGCTGGCGGACTCCACCTTCGGAGCTCGCAGGCTCGCGGTGGTCGAGCGGCTGGTGGTCGCGGCGCCGGCCTACCTCTCGGCCCGTGGCGTGCCCACCAACCCGGCCGAGCTCGCCCGGCACGCCTGCATCGTCCAGCACGGCCTGTTCGGTCGCGAGAGCTGGCGCTTCATGCACAATCGGACCGCCACCTCCGTCGATGTCCCCGCGCGGCTTTGGATCAGCTCGGCGTCCGGGATCCTGGCCGCCGCGGTCGCGGGGCTGGGCATCGCGCTCGCGACCCGCGTGATGGCCGGGGAAGAGCTGCGAACCGGCCAGCTCACCCAGCTGCTCGAACCCTACCGGCTCGATCCGGCCGAGGTGTACGCGGTCTTTCCGGCCGGTCCGAGGCCCTCGGCGAAGGTCCGGGCCATCGTGGATCACCTCGGAGCGTCGCTCGCTCCGGGGTGATCAGCGACGTGGCGACGGCAGCCGACATAAACGTGCAGTCCGCGGAATCCAGCAGTGACCTGGCGTCAGGATCTGACCCGAAGCACGATCTTGCCCTTGAGCCGGCCCGCCTCCGAGCGCGCGTGAGCCCGTGCGACGTCGTCGAGGGGAAACTCCAGGCCGACCTGCGGAACCACCAAGCCGCGCTCGAGGAGGCGCGTGAGGGCGTCGAGCTTGCTTCGATTCTGGCGAGAGAAAACGAAGTGGTAGGTCGCGTTCCGGCCCCAGGCGTCGATGAGGTTCTGCGGCGTGGCGGTGTCGACCAGGGTGACGACGCGCCCATCCTCGCGGAGGATGCGCGGGGAACGCGAGAGCGTGTCGCGCCCGATCGTATCGAGGACGACGTCGACGCCCCTGCCTTCGGTCAGGCGATTGACGGCGTCCACGTAGTCCTCGCGCTCGAAATCGATGACGGCCGAGGCGCCGAGCTGTTCGACAAGCGCAGCGTCGCTGCCCCGCGCCGTCGCCAGGACCCGCGCGCCGATGGCCTTGGCGACTTGGACGGCGGTGGCCCCGACGCCCCCGGCGCCGCCATGGATCAGGACGGTTTCGGTCACCTGCAATCGGGCCCGCTCGACCAGCCCTTCCCAGACGGTCACGCCGACGAGGCTGACGCTCGCGGCCTCGGAATGGGTCAGGTTGACCGGCTTCCGCGCCACGATGTCGGCGTCCGCCACGTGGTACTCCGCGTAGGATCCCGGCCCGCCGAAGATCCGCGGCGTGTAATAGACCTCATCCCCGACGCGGAACTCCGTCACGTCGGATCCGATCCGATCGACGACGCCGGAGACGTCGTGCCCGATGATCGCCGGCAGTTCGACCTGGTCGGCGTAGTCGCCGCGGCGGATCTGGCCATCGAGCGGGTTGATCGACGTCGCATGCACCGCGACGCGGACTTGGCGGGGGCCCGGCCATGGATCGGGCAGGTCCCGGAGGTCGAAGCTGTCCGGTCCCCCGAACCGCGTCAACACCATCGCTTTCATCGGAGCCTCCTGTCCTGGGCGGGCGTCCTTGTGCCAGCCCGAGTGCCGGATGACGAACGCCTTCTCCTCACGCGACGGATGAGCTACGTTCAGCCATGACGATGCGGAGATCGCTTCCCCCGCTCGCGGCGCTGCGGGCCTTCGAGGCGGCAGGGCGCCGCCTGAGCTTCCGCGGTGCCGCCGACGAACTGGGCGTCACGCCGACCGCCGTCAGCCATCAGATCCGGCTTCTCGAACAGACTTTGGGGCTTCGCCTCTTCCACCGCGAGACGCGCCGGGTCCGGCTGACCGCCGAGGGAGCCGTACTGCTGCCCGTGCTTCGCGATGGCTTCGATGCCTTCGCCGACGCCATCGACCAGATCCGCGGCCGGCCCTCGGCCGGCCTTCTCACGCTCTCGGCTCCGACCGCCTTCGTCGCGAAGTGGCTGGTTCCCCAGCTTGGCGACTTCCGTGCCGCGCATCCCGGTTGCGACCTGCGCCTGCACGCGTCCGACAGCCTGGTCGACTTCGCGCGCGACGGAGTGGACGTCGCCGTCCGCTACGGGCCCGGACGCTACCCCGGCCTCGACGCTCACAGGCTGGTGGTCGACCGGGTCGCGCCCGCTTGCAGTCCTCGTCTCGCGGTTCGATCCGAGAGCGATTTGGCGAGCCACCCCCTGCTGCACTTCGAGTGGCCCGACCTGACCGACGAGACGCCGACATGGCCGGTCTGGCTGCGGAAGGCCGGGATCACGGACGTCGACGGCGGGGCGGGCACGCGCTTCAGCGACGAAGGTCACGTCATCCAGGCCGCGATTGCGGGCCAGGGGGTCGCGCTCCTCTCGGTCGTGCTTGCCGCCGACGACCTCGCGAGCGGCGCACTGGTTCAGCCCTTCGGGCCGGTGCTCGACGCTCACCCCTACTGGGCCGTCCACCCGCGACATCCGGCACGGGCGCAGGATGTCGGGAAGCTGGTCAATTGGCTGATCTCCGCCGCCGTGTGATGGGAGCAGAGCGGCCCGCCTCCCGCCTACCGGTGTTCCAACGACGCCTCGACGAGATTGCGCACCGCCTGCCAAGCCGGTGCCGACGGCGTCACCAAATCGAAGTGTCCGGCATCCGATACGTTGACGAGCCGCGGGGCGGTCCCGGTTTTCTCTCGCAGGCGGCGGGCATAGTCGTGCGCGACCCAGGGCGGCGTGAGCCGGTCGAATACGCCGCTGACCAAAACGATCGGCACACCCGACGGCGGGAGGGAGGCGGGCGAGACTTCCGAAAGCTTGTCTGCTGGGGCAAGCCGCTCGACAATGCCTGGGCCACAGAGCACAGGGACGAACCGTGCGAAGCTCGTTAGATCGCCCACGCCGCCCAGGCTGATGACGGCGCGGGGGACGAGCCGGGTGGTTGCGTAAAGAGGACTCTCGGCCGGCAGCGCGCCGCGCGAGACCGCCCACAGGGCGAGATGACCGCCAGCCGAGTGGCCGACGAGCACCACGCGCGAGAGGTCCAGGTGGTGGGCGCCTGCCGCGTCGACGAGCCGGTCCAGAGCGGCGCCCACGTCCTGATAGGTCCCGGGATAGCCACCACCGGCCTCGTTCGCGCGACGATAGCCGATGCTCCAGACAGCGATCCCACGACGCGTCAGTTCCGGGCCCAGGTGACGCATCTGCTCGCGCCCGGCGGCGGCGGCGCTCCAGCAACCGCCGTGGATGAGGACCGCGACCGGGTGCGGGCCGGGTCCAGCAGGTAGGAACACATCGATGCCCTGAGAGGGGGCTTCACCGTAGGTGAGCTGCAGGGTCGGCGCGGGCCGCGGCAAGTCGCGAAAGGCGGAGAGTTCCACCGGATCGGCTGAAGCCGGGGCCACCGCGAGCACCGCCAGACCGAGGATCGCGCAACGCTTCATGCCAGCCTCCCTGCGCCGCAATGATGCTCCGCATCGAGGCGAAGAGTTCGCTTCGCATCATAGCAGGACAGCAATCACCATCCGAGACGATCCGATCGGACATCGTCGATCGTCACCTTGGGCTCGTCATCGGCTTTCCGACCGCGGAGAGGACCAGTGCTGGCCCTGCCGTACCACGACAGAGCCGGGATGGGGCTTGAGCGCATTCCGACGGTGTGGTCACCGATTCGTCGGAAGAATGCGGATCGATCAACGACCGGGGGGCGCCGACCCGATGCAACCCGGTCGGGTATGGCTCTAGCGGCGGATGCCACGTGTGACCCAATACTCACGGGGAACGCAGATCCCCAGCGGCGTCGGGAACTGGGCATGGAAGGCGGTGAAGTCCCGGCGGAGAGCGGCGCGCCGGTCCTCGTCGAGGCTGGCGGCCAGGGCCTTGGTCGGGCCGTAGCCGCCGGAGAACCGCTCCCAAGCTGCCTCGGCAGTCGGCTCGCGATAGAACGAGACGCCTTTCTCGAAGGCGAGGTCGAAGTCCTTACCCAGCAATTCCTCGAGCCGCTCCGTGCGGCCCCACTCGAACGGCGAGGGCGGAGCCGGATCGGGAGGCGGCGGCATGTAGGACTTCATCACCCGGAAGATCTTGGACACGTTGCCGTCCGACAACCACGTGGTGAGGCAGATCCGTCCACCCTTGCGGCAGACCCGCGCCAACTCGGCTGCCGCCGCCTCGGGGCGGCTCGCGAACATGATGCCGCAAGTCGATACGACGGCATCGAACGCGCCGTCCGCGAAGGGCAGTCGCTCGGCGTCGCCGAGTTGATAATCGATCTCGAGGCCCTCGGTCCGGGCCTGCCTTACGGCGAAGGCGAGGAGATCGGCACTGATGTCGGCGCCGATCACCTGCGCACCGCGCTTGGCGACGACGCGTGAGGTCCAGCCGGTCCCGGTGGCCAGATCGAGCACCCGCTCGCCCGGCTGCGGATCGAGGCGCAACACGCAGTGCTCGATGCTGTCGGCGATGCCGCGACTGATCTCGTTGTATCGATCACCGCCGGCGTTCCAGACGCTGGCGGGCTTAGCGTTATGAGGTTGGATCTCGTAGCCCATGGTGCCTCCGACTCGCACGGGGCCCCCGGCTCAAGATTCCGCGACTCGCGCGCAAAAGTCCATCGCAGCATTCACCGCCTATCCGAAAGAACATGCGGTCGGACGTAGATGATGTATTCGCTGCTACCGCGGCATTCCTAACGATGATCAGAGTTCACAGCGTTGCGCCCTCGCAGTTCCGCCATCGAAAGCTTCTGGACCGGATGCGTTGGCCGAAGCGGCCCCGCCCGGAATTTGATGCTATGAAGAGAATTGTTTCTTCTGCCTCACAGGATCTTCCGCGAACCTGTCTTCACTCCGCTCGCCGAAGGCGATGGCGGCCTCGCCTGGAATGGTCGCCGCCCGCGTCGAATTCGGGATCGGTCTACCCGCCCCAGAGGCGAGCGATGCCTCTCGTTCGCACTGGTCCGCCCCGGCTCAGCGGCCGTCCCTTCCTGATCGACGGCGGCCCTGAAACAACCCTCGCGTTCTCGGAGGGGTCGAACTGCCCAGCTTTGCGGCGTTTCCAGCCTCCCTGCGTCGGCAGGGTATAGGCACCGCCTGCCATTCGGGTATCGGCCGTTTCCGTCGCCGCCGTCTTCGCCCGCACCCCGGCTTCTCTCCAAGCGTTCCGCATCGGCCGCAACCCGGTGCCCCCTTCGCCTCGACGGTGAGCCGGTGCGATCGTGGCGGAGGGTGCCCCTGGAACCAGCGAATGGTCGGCCCGACAGGGCCGTGCTACGCCGTTCTCCGCGCGCACGACTGGCCGAATCGGCCTGGTCGAGCGCCTCGCTGGGGGAGGACACGATGCCCGCGGTCGACCCTGACCCGACGCTCGCGACCCTGGCGACGGCGCGGGCCAATCCGGCACAGCGGCGTCTCGCCGGCATCGTCAGCCTCGCCTTCGGCGCCGTCACGCTCGCGCTGCTGCCGGTTGCGAGCCATCCGATGCCGCCGATGCCGGGCTTCGTGCCCGTCTACCAGTCGGCCCTCACCGTGGTCTACGCGCTGACCACCTACCTGTTCTTCTCCCAGTACCTGCACACGCGCTCGGTTCCGCTGCTCGTTCTCGGCGCCGGCAGCCTCTACGTGACGCTGATCGTCCTGCTTCAGCTCCTGTCGTTCCCCAACGTCCTCGCGCCGGGCCGCCTGCTCGGCGACGGGCCCGACACCACGACCTGGTTCTGGACCTTCTGGCACGTCGGACCGCCGCTGTTCGCGCTGCCCTACGCCATCATGGAGGGCGACGGGCGCAGCCGGTCCGTCCCGCCGGGGCGCGCCGCGCGCGTCGGCTGGTTCGCCGCGGCGACCGCCGCGGTCGCGGTCGTGCTCGCCGGCCTCGCAGCGACGCGCTACGTCCACCTGCTGCCGAAGAGCGTCGAGGGCGACGATTACTGGCTCCTGACCACCTCCGGCATCGGACCCGTCGTGGTGGCCCTGACGGTGGCCGCGCTCGCGGTCCTGTGCTGGACGACGCGGCTGCGCACCGTGCTTCAGCTCTGGCTGGCCGTCTCGCTGCTGCTGCTGGTGTTCGACAACATGATCACCCTGTCGGGCGCGGCGCGCGGCACGGTCGGCTGGTTCGTCGGACGGCTGGAAGCGCTCGTGGCCGGGCTGATCGTGCTCGGGGTCTATCTGCGCGAGGTCGACTTCCTCTACGCCCGGGCCGAGGCCGCCGCCGACGAGCGCGAGGCGCGCCGGGCCGAGCTGCAGCTCGCGCGCGACAACCTCGCTCTGGCCCTGGAGGCCGCCGAGATGGGTGATTGGGAGATCGACCTCGTGTCGGGCACGTCGCGTCGCACCCCGCGCCACGACGCGATCTTCGGCTACGACCGGCTGGCCGCGGGTTGGGACGTCGAAACCATCCTCCGCCACGTCGTCCCGGAGGACCGCGCCATGGCGCGGGCGGCGCTGGAGGGTGCCGACGGGCGGGAGCGGATCGACCTGCACTGTCGCATCCGCCGGGCCGACGACGGCGCGACCCGCTGGATCGCGCTGCGCGGCAAGGCCTATCTCGATGAGGCCGGCCGAACGCGCGGCCTGGCGGGCATCGTCATGGACACGACGCGCCAGCACGAGGCGGAGGAGCGCCTGAACCAGGCGCAGAAGATGGAG
>NZ_BPRD01000248.1 GCF_022179745.1 Methylorubrum podarium | reverse complement strand
GTCATTGCGAGGCGAAGCCGTGGCAATCCAGTTCGCGACCTATCCGGAGAGGTCGCGCCCTGGATCGCTTCGGCTCCGCCTCGCGATGACGGGATTGGGCAAGCCCCGAGGTGATCAACTGGCACCCGTCTCAGTCGTCGCCCGGCTTGCCGGCCTTCTCGGCGATGGCGCCGGTCTGCGGATCGATCTGAACCTTGACGCTCCGGCCGTCGCGGCTGGCCTTGGCCTTCCACACCCCGTCATCGGCCTCGATGCTGCGCACCGAGCCGTAGCCGGCCTCGGTCAGCTTGGTCAGGACTTGGTCGATCGGCATCCAGTCCTTTCCGGGCGTGTCGGCCAGGGCCGGCGCGACGGCGACGCCGGTGGCGAGGGTGGCGGCCAGGGCGGCGGCGAGGACGGTTTTGAAAATACTCATGGCGGTCTGCTCCGGTTCTTCGTGGCGGATGCCTCCCGATGCCATTGCGCGGCCCCGCGACGCTGACGATCCCTGTCAGCGGAATGTCAGCCGGGACGGGCACCGCGCGGCGGACAAGTTTCCGGATCGTCGGCGACAGCCTCGCGTCAGCCAAGCCGGCTAGACCGTCCCCACGCACAAGCGGACCCGACGAGCCCGAGCGATGAGCAGCAGCCCCTTCCCCGACACCGACCTCGCCGGCACCGAGCCCCGCGTCGGCGACGGGCGCAACCTCGATTCGATCCTGCGCATCCCGGTGCTGATGCAGGTGGTGCTGGGCTCCGCGACCATGCCGGTCGCCGATCTGATGAAGCTCGGGCGCGGCGCCGTCGTCCCCCTCGACCACCGGGTCGGCGAGCCCGTGGACGTGATGGTCAACGGCCGCGTCATCGCCCGCGGCGAGATCGTGATCGTCGAAGAGGACAATTCCCGCTTCGGCGTGTCGCTGACCGAGGTGGTCGGCCCGTCCGCCGCCGAACAGAACAGCTGAGCCTCGGCGAGAGCGGGCCGCCATGTCGTCCAGTCCTCTGGCATCAAGCCCAGTCCCTTCGGAAGCCCTGCCCCTGGCTCCCGTCGCCGCCCGCGCGGTGGGCCGGCGGCTCGACCCCGTCGATCAGGTCGCGGCGCTGCTGCTCGCCATGGGCAAGCCGGCGGCGGGGCGGCTGATCAAGTATTTCGAGCCGGACGAGCTCAAGCGCATCACCCGCTCGGCCTCGAATCTCGGCGCGGTGAGCCCCGAGCAGCTCGACACGGTGGTGGAGACCTTCTCCGCCGAGTTTTCCGCCGGCAACAGCCTGATCGGCACCGCCAACGAGGTCGAGAAGCTGCTCAGCGGCCTGCTGCCGGCCGACCAGATCGCCGACATCCTCGCCGACGTGCGCGGCAACGCCACCCGCTCGGTCTGGGAGCGGCTCGGCACCGTGCAGGAGAGCGTGCTGGCGAGCTACCTCGTCAAGGAGCATCCCCAGACCGCGGCGCTGATCCTGTCGAAGGTGAAGCCCGCCACCGCCGCCAAGGTGATGGGCCACCTGCCCGGGCCGCTGCGCAACACCGTGATGCGGCGGATGCTGAGCTTCAAGCCGATCGTCGACGACGTGCTGCACGCGATCGAGAAGACGCTGCACGAGGATTTCATGATCAACGGCGCGCGCAATTCCGGCGCCGACACGCATGCCAAGATGGCCGACATCATCAACAAGATGGAGCGCCAGCAGATGGACGACGTGCTCTCCAGCCTCGGCGAGTCGCGTCCGAAGTCGGTCGAGATCCTGAAGGGTCTGCTCTTCACCTTCGACGACATCGTCAAGCTGGCGCCGCGCGCCCGGACCACCCTGTTCGACGCCGTGCCGAACGACCGGCTGGTGCTGGCGCTCAAGGGCACCGACGCGGAATTCCGAAACACGGTGCTCAGCGCCCTCTCGGCGCGCGTGCGCCGCATGGTCGAGCACGAGCTGAACGGCGGCGAGCCGGCGGCGCAGCGCGACGTCATGGAGGCGCGCCGCTCCATCACGGATCTGGCCATGGACATGGCCGGGCGCGGGGAGATCGAGATCAATCCGGGGGGCGAGGATGACGCGCTCATCCGCTGACCGGACCCTCGTTCGCACGCGCCCGCGGGGCTGAGGCGTGGCGGAGGAGACCGACCAGGAGAGCAAGACCGAAGCCGCCACGGAGCGGCGTGTCCGCGAGGCGATCGAGAAGGGCGACATCCCCTTCTCCCGCGAGGCACCCGTCTTCGCCTCGACGCTGGGCCTGCTGATCGCCCTGGCCCTGTTCGCGCGGGGGCAGGCGGCGCAGCTCGCGGGGGATTTCGCGCCGATCCTCGACGATCCGCGCGGCTTCTCCCTGGAGACCGGCGGCGACGCCATGCTGCTCCTGAGCCGCGTGGCGATGGCGGCGGGCCGCTTCCTCCTGCCGATCCTGCTGATCCTGGCGGTGTGCAGCCTCGCGGCCTCGCTCCTCCAGAACCTGCCGCGCCTCGTCCTCGATCGGATCACGCCGAAATGGTCGCGGGTCTCGCCGATGGCGGGCTTCAAGCGAATCTTCGGAACTTCGGGTCAGGTCGAGTTCCTGAAATCCGTCGTTAAATTCCTGTCGGTCAGTGTCGTCGCACTTCTGCTCCTTCGCTCGGAGCGGACAAGAGCCGTGAACGCCATGTTCGTCGATCCGAGCCAGCTGCCCGAACTGATCCTGACGGTCTCGATCCGGCTCGTCGCGGCGGTGGCCATCGCCACCATCGTCATCGTCGCGGGCGACCTCGTCTGGGCGCGGCTGCGCTGGCAGCGCTCGCTCCGGATGTCGCGCCAGGACATCAAGGACGAGCACAAGCAGACCGAGGGCGATCCGTCGGTGAAGGCGCGGCTGCGCTCGCTCGCCCAGGACCGTGCCCGCAACCGGATGCTCGCCAACGTCGATCGGGCGACCGTGGTGATCGCCAACCCGACGCACTTCGCCGTGGCGCTCCGCTACGAGCCCAGCGAGAACCCGGCCCCCCTCGTGCTGGCCAAGGGGCAGGATCTCATCGCCCTGCGCATCCGCGCGATCGCCGAGGAAAAGGGCATCGCCGTGATCGAGGACAAGCCTCTCGCAAGGTCGCTGTACGATGCTGTGCAGGTCGACCAGACGATTCCGGCAGAATTTTACCGCGCCGTGGCCCAGATCCTTTTCTTCCTTTTCGCGAGAGCCCGATGACCCCTCAGGTCCAACGTTTCGCGCCAGGACCGTCGGCCGTTCCGCATGCCTATGCGGCCGCCGAGCAGATTTTCGCCGAGGCGCTGCGCGACTTCATCGGTGAGCTGTGCCTGCTCGACGGCGGCGTGCTCATCGGCTGGATCCGCGGCGAGCGGCACGGCAACATCGCCGACATCGTCGCCTCCTCCGCCGAGCTGTTCTTCAAAGAATCGGTTCTGACCTACGCCGACGCCGCCGACGTCTGCCTCGAATGGGGCCGCTCGATGCAGGTGGTCCTCGACCTCGAATTCGCGGCCGAGCCGATGACGGTGTTCTTCAAGCTGGTGCTCGACGAGGTGTTCGCGGGCGTCGCGATCCAGCGCATCGTCGCGGAGGACATGGCCGCGCTCTCCCTCGAAGGCTTCGCTGACGCCGTGAGCCAAGCCCGGGTCGGACATGCATGACGCCCGCTCGCGAACGCCGGACGCAAAGCCGCAGCCGAGCCTATCGCGAAGGGTGTCGAGCGCGCGCCGCGGGCCGCATTCTTCCATGTATGAAATTATACATTCCATCGATTGACCCTCTCGGCGCTGCACTGCATGACAATGTCGATGCTGCGTCTGCAAAACACGCGTAGGATGTGGCGATGGCCTCCCGGCGGCGCCAAAAACCTGCCCAGATCGCAGCGCAAGGCCGGCGCGATCCGGCTGGGTCAGGAGGATGGTCGTCGATGTATTTTCTGGTCGATCCGCGCGATTCGGTGAACGCGGGTTACAAGGCCAGCTTCGAGCGCGAGGGGATCTCCTCGTTCGCGCTCATGCCCGAGGAGTTCCTGGGCTGGCTCCGGGCGGCCTCCAGCAGCGATCTCGAAGCGATTCAGGGCTTTCTCCTCGGCGATTTCGAGGAGCGGGCGAAATGCGCGGGCGTGATCCGCAAGCAGTCCCGCGCGCCGATCATCGCGCTCGCCGACCTCCGCTCCCTGGAGCAGACCGTCGAGCTGCTCGAAGCCGGCATCGACGACGTCCTTCCCAAGCCGGTCCACGTCCGCGAGATCCTGGCCCGGTCCGAGGCGATCTGGCGCCGGGTCAACGGCGTCGTCCAGCCGGGCGAGGCGGAGGGTGAGGCCGCGGGCGAGGCCAAGACGCCGGATCGGCTCAAGGTCTTCCACGACGGGCGCGACCCCGAGATCGACGGCGTGCCGCTGTCCCTGCCGCGGCGGGAGCGGCACATCCTCGAATATCTCGTGCGCAACCGCGGGCGCCGGCTCACCAAGACCCAGGTCTTCAACGTGGTCTACGGCGTCTACAGCAACGGCGTCGAGGAGAGCGTGATCGAGGGCCACGTGAGCAAGCTGCGCAAGAAGCTCGCCGAGCGGCTCGGCCACGACCCGATCGAGGCCAAGCGCTACATGGGCTACACCTACGTCGGCTGAGCCCGGCTACTGGCAGAACGCCTTCGCCCCCGGCGTCCAGTTGCCGAAGCCCGAGGCGACCATGTTGGTGATGACCCGGCAGACATAGACCTTCTGCGCCGGGTTGTTGTTGGGGCCGGCATGGTAGCGGGCGACGGCCAGCGTCCAGCTTCCCTCGCGCTCCTTCAGCTCCTTCAGGAAGCGGGTCGCGTACTCGACGTTCTGGGCCGGGTCGATCATCGCCTCCAGCGAGGCGAACTTCGCCCGATGGTAGTGGTGGTTGATCTGCATGCAGCCGAGATCGACCAGGCGCACGCCCTCCCGCTGCGCCTGGCTGAGGCGCTGCACCACGTCCGCCGCGCTGGTGCCGAAATAGGCCTTGCCCTGGATGTTCATGGCAAAGGGCTGGAGCGAGCCGCGGTTGCCGCTCTCCGTCAGCCCGACGGCGTAGAGCATGCCGAGCGGCACGCCGTGCTTGGCGGCGGCCTGCGCCATCTGGCGCTCGCAGATGCGGGAGGTGTCGGCCGGTGCGGCCGCCGCCGCAGCGCTAGAGATACAGGCCGCCGCGATCGCGCCCGCGAGAATCCGTCTCATGGTCCTGCTCCTCGGTGGGCGTGGCGGCTCCGTCCGCGCGCGGGGACGGGCGCCGGCCCGAATGATCGGGCGTCGCCGCGCCCGGCTGTCTGTCGTGCTGCCCGGCCTGCGATCCGGCGAAGGACGCGAATCCCTGTCCACGCGGCCCGGAATCGCCCGGGCCCGCGCCGCCCGCCTGGATCGTCACGGTGTCGGGCTCGTAGCCGGCCTCCCGCAGCAGGCCGGAGAGCAGGTCGCCCTCCTTGCGCAGGCGCTCGGCGGTCTCCTCGCGGCTGGTGCGCAGGCTCATCTCCAGCCGCCCGTCCTGCAGGCGCATCCGCACCAGCACCGAGCCCAGATCGGCCGGATGAAGCTGGAGCGTCAGGATCTTCAGCGGTCCGCCCTCGACGGGGGCCGGCAACGGACGGCCTTGTGCGCCGGACGCGGCCGCCGGCAACTGGGTGGCGACCGCATCGACGATCTGGCGCAGGGGAGACGTCGGCACCGGAGCCGGCGCGCTCGCGGCGTCATGCGGGACCGGTTCGGCGAGCGGCCTATCCGGACGCGGCGCCTCGGCGGTGGGGCCGGCGCTCGCGGTCGGGCCGCGATCCGCGTCGGCCGTCGCGCGCACCGCCGACGCGGCGGCACGCTCCGCGGCCGTCTCGGGGCGGGCGATCCCGGCCGGCTGCTCCCGCACCGGTTCCGGTTCGCGCCGGATCTGTTCTGTCGGGCGCCCTTGCATCGCGGCCGCCGGTTCGGCGAGGTCTCCGCTGACCGAGGGATCGGTGAGGGATGGCGCCGACGCCGCGGCGCCGGCCGGTTCCGACTGGTCGCCGCGGGGAGCGGCGCGTCCGCGACCCGCCGGGTTCCCGAGGGCCGCCGCGGCCTGCGCTGGTGCCGGAGTCGCGGCCGGTACGACATCGGGGCTCGTGGCCGCGGCGACGGCGGCTCCGCCTTGGCCGGGACCGACCGGAGCCGGCTGCGCGGCCGCCGCCGCGACCCCGGCGGCCGGTGTCTCGGGCGATCCCGGAGCAGTGAGCGTCGCGGCCGGTGCGACGGTCGATCGGTCGACGGGCGCCTGCGCGGCGCGGTTGAAGGCGCCCTGAGCCGGGATCGGCTCTTCTGCCGCGAGAGCGCGATCATGCACGCCACCGCGCGAATTCGCGGACGGCACCGTGAGCGGACCGACGCCGGCATCGGACGGAAGCGGTCGAGCCGGCACGTCCGCGGCGGTCGCGTCGAGAGCCGTCGCGGCCGAAGGGGGCTGGCCATCTCCCCCTGCGATGGAGGGGAAACCGTTGGGGGCGCCGGATGCCGTGATCGCCGGCGCCGAGAGTGCGCCGGTTGCAGACGGCCGGCCGTCCGCGCTCGTCGGGAGCGCACCCTCGCGCGGTCGTACGGGGGCGAAATGCGTCTCCAGCCCGACCACGGACATCGGCAGGGCCGGCGCCGTCGGGATCGGGCTCGGTCCGGACCCCGCCCGTACCGCGGCCCGCTGCACCATGGCTTCGAGGCCGGCATCCGGGTGCACGGCGGGGGCGGGCGCGGCGGTAGGGCCGGCGAGCGCCATCAGCGCCTGCAAGGCCGAGCCGGCCGCGTCGGTGGCGGGCGGAATGGGTGCGTCGGAGGCGAGTGCGGGCGGCGTCTCCGCTTCGGCCTCGGCCGGTTCCGCCGCGGCCTCGCCGCCCGGCGCCGCTCCGCCTTCCAATGCTCCGAGCATCGCTTCGAAGCCGGAGGCGCCGCCCGCGCGCGGATCCTCGCCCGCGGGCGCACGGCCGGCCTCGGCCTTCGGCCGCAGCGGGAGGAGGGTGTCGAGGGACGGCATCACGCGTCGATCGTCCGGGGTTCGGGAGCGGGGAGTCTCAAGGGGTGCCTGTAGCGCCATCCATGGCGCGCTCGGCCCGGGCCAGGGCCTCCTGCGCCCGCAGGAGCGAGGCGGAGTCCGGGATCGGCCGGCTCGCCGAGGGCGGCGGAGCGGGCCGGGCCTCGGCGACCGGGGACGGCGTGCGGATCTGCCGGGCGGTCGAGAGCGCGGCGTCGAGCAGTTCCGCATCGGAGGCCGCGAACTCGGCGCGGTCGAGGCCGCGCAGGGCCTCGTAGCCCTCCTCGAAGCGCCCGTCCGCCACGATCAGCGACGCGCCGCGATAAAGCCGCGCCTGCGCCGCCGGTTGCGAATCCGGCGCGGCGAGTCCCATCGCCCGCTCGGCGGCGAACAGGGCGGTCTCCCGGCGGCCCTGCTCCAGCCCGGCCCGCGACACGAGCAGGTAGAGGTCGCGCCGGCTCTCCGGTTCGATCTCGTCGAGCATCCGTTCGAGGCTGGCGATGCGGGTGCGGTCGCTGTCGAAGTCGAGGCGGGTCAGCGCCCCGGCGAAGCGCTGGCGGAAATTGCCGGCATAGACCGAGCGGCGGAAGCGGCGCAGGTACTGGATCGCCAGGGCCTCGAAGCGCCGCGCGTCGCCGCCCTGGGCGACCACGAAGATCTGGCGGCGCAGCGCGCCCTCTTCGACCAGGGTGCCGGGCGCGAGCAGCCGCGCGAGGTCCAGGAGTTCGAGCGACTTCGCGGGCGCCTCGCGCACCATCAGCGCCGATTGCGTCAGCGCGAGCTGGCCGGCGAGGCCGGACGGCATCGTGCGCGGATCGATGCCGGCGAGCTTGGCCCGCGCTTCCCGCTCGCGCCCTTCGAGGTAGGCGAGCGCCCCGAGCGCCAGGGACTGCTCCGCCTCCGGCGCCTTGCCGGATTTGAGCAGCGCCCGCAGGGCCGCCGGCCCGCCGCCCGCCAGCGCGAAGGTGACGGCGGCGCGCACGTTCTCGGCCTCCGTCCAGGCTTCCGAATCGAGCGCCATCAGCCGCTGCTCGATATGGCCGAGGAGCTGGCGCTGCGCGAGATGCGCCTGGGTCGAGCCGCGGGCGATGCGGTCCTGCAGGAGCTGGAGCGTGCGCGTCAGCTCGACGGGCAGGCCGCGCGCCTTCACCGGCAGCGGTTCGATCGGTTTCGCCGGAGCGCCGTGCCCGCCATGGCTGTCCGCGGGGGGCGCGTGACCGTCGCCGTGCTCGGCGGCACGGGCCGGAACGATGGCGAGGCCGAGGGCGAGCGCCGCTGCCGCGAAAGCGGCCGAGCGGCCGGACCGAGCCGGGGATTCCCGAAAGGAAATCATTCCGGCAGGCCCCGCAGCAGGATCTCGATCCGGCGGTTCTCGGCGGCCTTCGGATCGGCGGCGATGCGGGGCTGGCGGTCGGCGTAGCCCTCGATGCGCTCGATGCGCGCCTCGTCGAGGCCGCCGCGCACGAGCATGTAGGAGGCCATCTGCGCGCGCGCCGAGGACAGGCGCCAGTTGTCGTAGGTCTCCGAGCGGAACGGGCGTCCGTCGGTATGGCCGCGCACGACGACGCGGCCGGGGCGGCTGTTGAGGATCTTGGCGATGCGCTCCAGCGCCTTGACCACCTTCGGCGTCGGTTCGGCCGAGCCGATGCCGAACATGCTGAAATTGATCTCGTCGGTGATGCTGATGAGCACGCCCTCGCCGGTGCGGCGCACCTCGACATGCGGCGCGGGCGCGCTGTTGGGCAGCGACGGCACGGCTCTCGCGATCTCGGCCTTCAGCGCCGAGAGGGCGGCGGTCTCGGCCGCCTTCGCCGCCTGATCGGCGGCGGCCGGCTCCTTCAGCGCCGGCGCGTCCGCCCTGGCGACGCGCGTCGTCTCGGGCTGCGCCGGTTTGGCCTCGGGCGCCGCCGCCTCCGGGGCCGCCTCGGCCGCGGGCTTCGCGGCGGGCATGTCCAGCGGCATCGGCTCGGCGGAGGCGAGCTTCACGCCGGCCTGCCGCATCGCCTCGCGCAGGCTCTGCCGGGCGATCTCCTTGGGGCCGTCCTTCTGCGGTTCCTTCGCCTTGACCGGAGCGCCGTTCTGGGCGCGCGCGTCGAGGCGCGCCTCGGCCGGGGCGGCGGCGACGGTGTCGAGGGCGCCAGGCGTGTCGGTGCGCTGGCGCGGCAGGGCGGCGACCTGCCAGTAGAGCGGGTCGAACGGGTCGCGCCCGGTCTCGCCGCCGGCCACGCCCGGCAGTCCGGCTTCGAGCGCGGCGGCGTCGGCGCTCGCCGCCTCCGGCCCGGCCTCGGCCTCCGCGGCGAGCTTGGCGAGCACGGCGTAGGGGTCCTGGAACAGGGCGGATTCGCGGGCGCGGCTCCCCGGTGCGCCGGGCGCGTCACCCTTCCCCTCGGCTCCCTTGCCCTCGGCGCTGCCGCCGTCGCCCTTGCCTTTCCCCGACGGGGCGGGGTCGTTGGGCGCGTCCTGCGGGTCGTTCACGCCCTTGCGGTCGTGGGTAACCTCGGCGAGCTTCACCGGGTTGAAATACTCGGCGATGGTCTGCTTCTGCTCCTTGCTGGTGGAGTTGATCAGCCACATCACCAGGAACAGGGCCATCATCGCCGTCATGAAGTCGGCGAGCGCGATCTTCCAGGCACCGCCGTGATGGCCGTCCTCGTGGTCGCCGTGGCGCTTGATGATGATGATCTCGTGGGCGTGTTCCGACATCTCACGCCTCCGCGACCGCCGCAGCGATCAGGCGGCTCCAGGCCGCGAGTTCGGTTTCGATCACGGTCTCGCCCGCGCTCACGCACACCTCCGGCCCCGCATCCGCCTCGAAGGCGATGCCGGCCGAGAGGCCGCCGAGCCGGGCGGACAGGGACGCGATCAGGTCGTCCGGCCCGCGCACCCGCACGGCCGCCCGCTGCGGCTCGGCCAGGATGCGACGGAGGGCGGCGCCGAGTTCGTCGAGCGCCTGCCGCTGCAGCGCCTCTCCCAGGACCGGCGCGATCAGCCGCGCGACCCGGTCCGACAACGTGGCGTCGAGCGCCTGAATCGCCGCGGTGAAGCCCGCCGCCAGGGCCTCGCCCTGTGCCTCGGTCCAATCGCGGCGCGCCTGTGCCAACCCTTCCTCGAACAGGGCCTGCTGCGCCGCGCGCTCGAGCGCGGCCTGCGCCAGCGCCGCCTCCATCGCCTCCGCGTGGCCCTGCGCACGCCCGCGCGCCTCGGCGGCGGCGATCAGCGCCTCGCGGTCCTCCACCGGCCGTGCCGCCGCGGCGGCGCGGGGCAGGATCGGTTCGATCGCGGGCGCCGCCTCGGGCTCGACCATGGACGGCGCCGGGGTCGGTTCTGGGGTCGAAGCGGGGGCGCGGAACCACGTCCCCGAAAAATCCGGCTCGTCGGCGACCGGCGCGGGCGGCGGCGGCGCGGAGAAATCCGGCAGGTAGCGGGCGATCACCGCGTCCATCACGCCGGCTCCTCACGCATGAGCCAGCGCTTGAGGACGGCCGCGACCTGCTCCTCGTCGATGTCGATGAGCTGCTCCAGCCGCTTCTGCGGCGAGCGGGCCATCTTGTCCTCGAGCTCCTCCAGCAGGCCGGCGACGCCGGGCGCGGGCAGCTTGGCGGTCTCGGCCTGACCGGCGGCGCCGGGAAGGGCCGCGCCGGGTGCAGCGAGCGCCGCCGTCCCCTCGGACGCCATGCCGGCGGCGAGTGCGGGCGCGCCCTCGGGTCCGGCGAGCGCGGCGGTTTCGATCTGGGTGGTCTCGGGCGTTGCGAGGATGGCGCGCAGCGCCGGGCGCAGGCCGAACCAGATCAGCAGGCCGGCCACGACGAGGATCGTCGCCGCGTTGATGAGCGTGCCGGACTGCTTCATCATCACGTCGGTGAGCGAGAGCGGCGGCACCGGCTCCAGCGGCTGGCCGTCGTTGACGAAGCCCACCGCCGCGACCTTGATCGTGTCGCCGCGCTCCTTGCTGAAGCCGGCCGCCGAGCCGACCAGCTCCTCGATCTCCGCGATCTGCTTGTCGAGGCCGGCCTTCTCGTCCGGGCCGGCGAGCGCGGTCAGCCGCGAGCGGTTGACCAGCACCGCGACCGAGAGCCGGCGGATGGCGTAGCCGTCGCTCACCGTCTGGATCGTCTTCTGGGAGATCTCGTAGTTGGTGAGGTCTTCCTTCTTCGAGCTCTCGTTGCTCGACTGGTCGTTGCCGTCCGAGCGGGTGCGCTGGTCGGGCAGGTTCTCCTGCGCGCTGGTCGGGCGCTGGCTGTTGCGGTTCTGCGCGTTCTCGTTCTCGCGCACCGAGCGCACCGAGCGCTCGACGCGCTGGTCGGGGTTGTAGATCGTCTCGTTGGTCGACGTCTTGTCGGTGTTGAGCTGGGTCGCGACGCTGACCTCGAAATTGCCGACGCCGAGATAGGGCGCCAGCGTGCGGCGGATGTTGTCCTGCATCTCGCGGCTGACCGACTTCTCCAGCGTCGCCATCTTGCCGGTCGGCGCCGTGCCGGCGTCGTCGCCCGCGAGCAGCACCGTCCCCTCGGAGCCGATCACCGTGACGCGGTCGGGCTTCATGCCGGGAATCGCCGAGGCGACGAGCTGGCGGATCGCCTGCGCGCCGGACACGTCGTCGGCGGGCTCGGTGCGCACCACGACGGAGGCCGAGGCCGGCTGCTGGTCGCGGCGGAACGAGCCGCGGTCGGGCAGGACGAGGTGGACGCGGGCGGCGCGCACGCCCTTCATGCCCTGGATGGTGCGGGCGATCTCGCCCTCCAGCGCCCGCACGCGGGTCACCTCCTGCATGAAGGAGGTCATGCCAAGCGACCCGAGATCGTTGAACAGCTCGTAGCCGGATTTCGAGCTCTGCGGCAGGCCCTTCTCGGCGAGCAGCATCCGCGCCTGCGCGGTATGGCCGAACGAGACGAGGACGGCCGTGCCGTCGGACGACACGTCGAAGGGGATGCCGTTGTCCTTGAGCACGCCGCCGATGCGCGACACGTCCTCGCGCGACAGGCCGGTATAGAGCGTCTCCTGGGCCGGGCGGCTGAGATAGTAGGCACCGATGCCGACGCCGAGAAACACGAGGAGGCCGACCAGCCCGAGGGCGATCAGCCGCCTCGCGCCGAGATCGACGATATTGCTCCACAATCTCTCGGCTTGCTCGCGACCGAACATCCCGGACCGATCCCGTTGGCGACCTGACATGCGTCGCCAGCCTGAATGAGGGCTCAGCCTTGCGCGGGGATTGCGGCGCGGCGCATCTTCGCGCGGTCTTCGAGCGAGGGCCGTCGATGATCGGGGGTGTTCCGGACGAAGCCTGGATGGCCTGGGCCCGGCCGCTCGGGCCGTTCCTGTGCGATGCCGCCTTCCGCATCGCCGACAGCCTCTATGTCGGCCCCGACCACGGCATCGGTCCGGACGACTGGGAGCGGCTGCGGGTGCCCCTCGATCCGCCGGACCTTCCGTGCCGCGTCCCGCCTCTCGCGGCGACGGCCGATCTGCCGGGCTACGAGCCGGCACTGATCGCCCATTACGAGAGGCTGGTCGCGGCCGCGCAACGGCACGGCAAGCCCGCGGCCCTGGCGCATCCGTTCCCGTACTTCTCGGTGACCCCGCTCCTCCTGGAGGCCGACCGGCCGGTTGTCTCCTTCGCCTGGACCGACGACGTGCCGCAGACGCGGGCGATCCTGACGGCACTCGCCGGCGCGGGCGCCGACGGCGTGGTCTGGGACGAGATCGACCAGGGCTGGTTCATGCGCGTCGTCGTCCGTGACGGGACGCTGTTCGTCGCCGAGGGCGATCCGGACGAGGGACCGGACGTCGTGCTCCGCGTCGAGGCGAGGGCGGTCGCCGACCAGGCCGCGGCAGCCCTGGCGCGTCTGAGGACGCTGCACACGCACCTGACCCGGGCGTTCGGGCGCGATCTCTGGTCCTACGGCGGCTGACCAGCCTTCACTCCGCGCCGTCGTCCCGATCGCCGACCCGGCCCGCCGCCCGCCGCGTCCCGTCCGGACCCGCCGCCGCATCGCCCCGGAGGGCGAGCGCCCGGACCAGGGCCGGTTCCAGGCTGCCGAGTTCTTCCAGATGCGCCGCGGTCAACCGGCGCAGCAGGGCCTCGGCCTCCGGGGTGAGGGCGAGCTCCATCCGCCGCCGGTCCTGCGCGCCCCGGCTCTTGGTCAGGAGACCGGACGCGACCATGCGGGTCACGAGTTCGGCGGCGCTGTGCGGCGCGATCATCAGCCGCTCGGCGATATGGCCGACCGTCGGCGGCTCCGGGCCGAGATGGCCCGCGATCGTGAGCAGGGCCTGATGCTGCTGCGGCGGTAGGCCGGCGGCGGTCGCGGCCGCCTCGCTAAAGGCGAGGAAGCGCCGCAACTCGTAGCGGAACGCCGCGAGCGCCGCGTAGTGCGACCGCGACATCGCACGCGGCTCCTGATCGGACTCCTTACCCATCCTGCACCGCCGTTCCATCCCTGCGACCTGGATTATATCGTGATACGACATATAAAGGTCGTAACGGATCGAAGGAGGTATGCGTGAGCCAGACAGCACCGGTCCACCGACAGGTGCCCGATCAGATCGTGCGGCGCCCGCTCGGCGACTTCGCCGCCGACCCGCGCATCGTGATGCTGGTCGGGATGGCGCTCGTGATCGGTGCGGCCGCGACCCTCGCGGCGGCCGGGCTCCTGCGACTCATCGCGCTGGTGACGAACCTCGCATGGTTCGGCGTGCTCGACACCGTGCCGCGCCCGCTCGGCGGCGTAACGCCGTCGCTCTGGGTGGTGCTGGTTCCGGTGATCGGCGGGCTGGTGATCGGGCTGATGGCCCGCTTCGGCTCGGAAAAGATCCGCGGCCACGGCATCCCCGAGGCGATCGAGGCGATCCTGATCGGTGCGAGCCGAATGTCGGCCAAGGTGGCGCTCCTGAAGCCGCTCTCCTCGGCGATCTCGATCGGCACCGGCGGCCCGTTCGGCGCGGAGGGGCCGATCATCATGACCGGCGGCGCGGTCGGCTCGCTCTTCGCGCAGCTCTTCCATCTGAGCGACGCCGAGCGGAAGGCCCTGCTGGTGGCGGGCGCCGCCGCCGGCATGACGGCGATCTTCGGCACGCCGGTCGCCGCGGTGCTGCTGGCGGTCGAACTGCTCCTGTTCGAGTGGCGCCCGCGCAGCTTCGTCCCCGTGACGGCCGCCGTCCTCACCGCCGCGGCGCTCCGCCCGCTCCTGTTCGAGGCCGGCCCGCTGTTTCCCTTCGCGAACGACCCGGCGCTGCCGGGATGGGGACTGATCGCCTGCGCCGGCATCGGGCTCCTGGCCGGGCTGCTGTCGGGCCTGCTGACGACGCTGCTCTACCGGCTGGAGGATGCCTTCGAGCACCTTCCGCTGCACTGGATGTGGTGGCCGGCAATCGGCGGCGTGTTCGTCGGCCTCGGCGGGCTCATCGAGCCGCGGGCGCTCGGCGTCGGCTACGACGTGATCGGCGACCTGCTTAACGGCGACCTCGCGGTGAAGGCCGTGCTGCTGATCCTCGCGGTCAAGGTGGCGATCTGGCTGGTGGCGCTCGCCTCCGGCACCTCGGGCGGTGTGCTGGCCCCGCTCCTGATCCTCGGCGGGGCGATGGGCTGGCTCGTGGGCCTCGCCTTGCCCGGCGCCCACGGCTTCTGGGCCCTGCTCGGCATGGCGGCGATGCTCGGCGGCACCATGCGCGCGCCGCTCACCGGCGCTCTCTTCGCCGTCGAACTCACCGGCGACGTCCGCGTCCTCGGTGCCCTCCTCGCCGCGACGGTGACCGCCTACGCCGTCACGGTGCTGCTCCTGAAGCGCTCGATCCTCACGGAAAAGCTCGCCCGCCGCGGCCAGCACGTGACGCGCGAATACGCGATCGACGCCTACGCGCTGGCCCGCGTGCGCGATGTGATGGTCCGCGACGTGGACAGCCTCGACGCCGAGAGCGGCGTCGCCGAGGCGATCGCCGCGATGGAGGCGGGGCGGCATCAGGCCTACCCCGTGCTCGACGCCGCGCGCCGCCCGGTCGGCCTCGCGACCCGCGGGCAGGCGCTGCACTGGACGCTGGAGGGCGGCCACGGGGCGGAGCGGCTGCGGGAGCGGGTGGCCGGCCTGCCGCTCGCGGTCGTCCATCCCGACGACGTGGTGTCCCACGCCCTCGACGTGATGACGGCGACCGGCCAGGGGCGTCTCGTCGTGACCGATCCGGAGAGCGGCGCCCTGGTCGGGCTGCTGACGCGCCGCGACCTGTTGCAGGTGCGGGCGTCCACGGTGCGGGCCGAGACCGAGCGGCGGGCCTACCGCGCCATTCTGCGCGTCAGAAGAACGACCGCACCAAGCCGCTGACCCGAAGGATTCTGCTTGGAAAAATGGATCACGTTCTGCAGGCTCCGGTCGGTTCGACGATCCTGAGAGACACGTCCATGACAAAGCTGCTCGAACGGGCCATGGAACGAGCACAGGCCTTGCCTGCCGCCGTGCAGGATGAGATCGCGCGTCTCGTCCTCGCCTATGCCGGCGAGGACGACGAGGTTCTCACGCTGACGCCGGCCGAGGAGGCCGATCTGCTCGAAGCGCGGGCCGAGATGGAGCGCGGTGAGTTCGCGACCGACGAAGAAGTGAACGCGGTCTTCGCGAAGTATCGGGCAAGTGCCGGGCGATAAGCCACCTCTGTCGATCCAACCCTCATCCTCATCCTGAGGTGCCCTCGCAAAGCGAGGGCCTGGAAGGGTCTTCCAGGGGTCGGGCGGGATTTGGAGGATCCTTCGAGGCCCGCTGACGCGGGCACCTCAGGATGAGGGCGATGGGTGGGATCTGCGTCAAAACGAGCGTCAGAAGAACGACCGCACCAAGCCGCTGACCAGCAGGTTCCAGCCGTCGATCAGGATGAAGAACAGCACCTTGAACGGCAGCGAGATCACGGTCGGCGGCAGCATCATCATGCCCATCGACATCACGATGGTGGAGACGATGATGTCGATGACGAGGAAGGGCAGCACGATCAGGAAGCCGATCTCGAAGCCCCGGCGCAGCTCCGAGATCATGAAGGCCGGGATCAGAATGCGCAGGTCGATCTTGTCTCCGGCTTCGGCCTTGGGGAAGTTGCGGCTGGCCAAGTCGGAAAAGGTCTGAAGGTCCTTCGGGCGCACGTGCTGGGTCATGAACTCGCGGAACGGCTCGACGATCTTGCTGAACGCCTCCTCCTCGCCGATGCGGTTCTCCTGCAGCGGCTTCACGCCCTC